>RGVZ01000031.1 GCA_010029825.1 bacterium
CCACCGCCCCCGCCCCTACCCAAGGCCCTTGGGCCTGGAGTCGGCCTCGGGGCCGGCCCGTAGTGGGTAGGCCCAGAAAAGACCCGTTATTTGTGGGCCACTTGACAGGGGATTCCCCTCTCATGTAGTGAAGCCAACCCTCTTCGCTCATTCCGTTTGCCTTTTGCATCCCATACGAGATTCTCATACTTGCATGGCGAAGCGGAAACAAAAATCCCGTAAGGTTCAGGCTGTTCCAAAAAGGTTCCGCTCGCCTCAGGCCGTCAGGGGACTGATTGAGACATTCAAGCGGGAAAAGAAGCTGGTTGCCGATCCCAAGAGTCTGAACCGGTACGAGCGCTCGCTCCCCGAGGAATTTGCGGCAATCTTCACCGCCCAGAAAAGGAAGTTCAGGGAATCCCAGTTGGCCCGAGCGTTGGCCCTGTACCAGAAGAGAACCAAGAAGATCCCCAAGGACAAACTTATCGTCATTGATACCGAAGGCCGCAGGATCCGCAAGTTTTCCAAGAACGGGCGAGTACTCAACACCAAGGTGTACATGGTCAAGGTCACCAAGAAAAACAAGGTCAAGGTTTTCAACAAGATCGATCCTGATACGATACGCGGCCGAAGGCGGGGAAAGCCGGCACCTCAGTCTTTGCGGTTCTTCAACGTGAAGAATTTGGCGAAGGATAAGAACCTCTATCGCGAGTATCGCGAGATGCTGAAGCGGTCCATCCAGCGGAGAGCGGTCATGCTGAGGCCGGAGGAACTGGAAGGCATCACAATGTCCCTTAATGGCGACCTGACGCCCTTCTTTGACCGAGTCTCCTCGATCGTGGAGAGGATAGCGTTGAATGAAAAAGCGCCCACCACGCTCGTCGTGGAGGGGTCCATGTTCGTTTTAAGGGGTCTGGATGACGAGGAGGGGGTTGTCGTCAGTTTTCAGTCCGATTTCATCAACACTCAGGAGTTCACAAAAATCGTGCCTCGGGGACGCAACAAGATAACCCATGATCCCACCACGCTTATCCGGTCAAGGGTTCACACGGGTCTCGCTCAGGCATTGCAGGATTTTGGTCTTGTCAGCATCTCGTCGGTCCGCAGGATTCGACGTCTTGCCATGAACCGAGGAAAATCAAGAAGCGAGTGGAAGGTCAAAAGCTCCTCGGGAGAAGTCTTTCGCTGGGAAGGGCGCGGAATGAGCGACGGGATCGTTCAGGAAGTGACCTTCAGAGTTGTACCGGCGGATCAGGCAGAGAAAACATGAACACCGAAAGGAAAAAACTATGGAAATGGAAAACAGCACCCCTGAAAACGGGGAACACGCCGCTGATACGCCCAAGGAAAAGCGCATTAGCATCACTTTGCGTCAACCATCGGATCTCCAAAACGGGTTCAGGGTCGATATTGAATCGCATCCGCCCCTACCCCACCTTCCGGAAAGTCTGAGGGAACAGGCCGGCCGAGATCCGATGCTGATGGGCTACATGGTGATGATGTCGGCCCTTCATCAGTTCATCCAAGCATCCCACGGGTCGGCCACGGCTCAAAGCAGGGGAGGGATCATCGAATGAACGACGAGGGAATGATGAAGATGGACGGGTACGATGACTGCATCATCGGCATCGCCGAGCGTTGCAATATGCCCAACGTGATTGTCTACGACTACGAGAAGGTCATCTCGAAAAACATCGATCGCGGCATGAACAGGGAAGAGGCGGAGGACTGGTACGGGTTCAACCAGCTCCATGCTTGGGTCGGGGAGACCACCCCGATCTTTGTCCGCCTTTGCAAGCCGGAGGAAATCGAACATCTCACATGAAAATAGCCCAGTTGTATTTTTCATTCATGCACCCTTTGACGGAGGAGGAACAATGCACTTTATCGTATTCGACACCGAGGACAATTCCCGACAGCTCATGCAATCGGGCCGTTCAGGATTTGAAAAGCAGGTCACCCAGATTGCCGCTCTGGAGTATAATGACGGCGCCATCATCGGCCGTTTTCACAACAGGGGGAACGTCGAGCAATTTCTTGAGTGGCTCGCAAACTCGGACGCTGGGCGCGTCTACGCCCACAATCTTCAGTACGACCTAGGCGCCCTTTTTGCCGACCGGCTTCCCGAGCTGTCGCTCACGATGGTCGGCGGCAGGGTGATCAAGGCCGTCTACCGGAACAAGGTGTACGTTGACTCGTACAATCTTTTTCCCACTTCCGTCGCGGCCTTGGGAAAGGCCCTGAAGCTGGAGAAGCTCGAGTTTGACGAGCATTCCGAAGACTATGTTTTTCGGGATTGCGAGATCGTCGGGGAGGCTATCAACAACATGGTCACGCTGATATCCGAATATGACGTGATGCGCCTCACCAACACGCTTGGCGGCCTTTGCGTCAAATTGTGGCAGTCCCTTGGCGGCCAGAACTGGATGCAGGCGAGCGAGGAGTCGCGCTCCTCGATCTACGGAGGGCGTGTCGAGCTGTTTTCCAACGGCGGCACCGGAAACATCGCGTGGGTGGACATCAATTCCCTTTACCCGTGGTGCATGACCAAGAAGTACCCCACCGAATTCCGTCCCCAGAAAAAGATCACCGATTACGGGATCAGCAACGTGACGATCGAGGTGCCGGATCAGGGCATTGCCCCGCTTCCTTACCGCACAAGTTCGGTGGACCGGCTTTCGGGAGTGAGCGAGGGGTCGATCATTTTCCCGTGCGGAAAAATCACCGGCACTTGGATCAACGCGGAGATTGTCAACGCGGTGGAGAACCACGGGGCCAAGATCAAAAAACTTCATTGGTCGTACGGGAGCGCCGACGGGGAGGATTATTATTCCGTTTTTGTGAAGGAATTTTATAACAAGCGGCTTGAGGCGGAGTCTGATGCCTACAAACTTATCTATAAGTTGCTGATGAACAACCTTTACGGACAGCTTGGCATGGGCGGCATGGTTTCCAGAACGACTCAATTCACTCCGGAAATGCGTGGAAAGATTGCGACGGGCAAAATCAAGGCACGTCCCTTTGGGGATAATCTTTTGATTGACCAGCCCGTTCCCCTTCCCCCGCACGTCAATTATGCCCATGCGGCCCACGTCACCGGATACGGGCGACTCCGCCTGATGGAGTTCATGCGAAAGATTCCCCTGAAGGACCTGATCTATTGTGACACCGACTCGCTGTTCTTTTTCGCCAAGGATAAAAATTTGCCCTTTGGCACGGGGAACAGCCTTGGCGAGATGAAGCTGGAAGGGTGGGGCAAGCGCATCGATGTTTACGCCCCCAAGATGTACTCCATTGACGATCTTGTGAAAGCAAAGGGCGTCCCGCGCCGGCTGGCGAAGCAGTTCATCGAGAACGGCGAAGTCGAGTATGACGCGCCTTTCAAGATGCGCGAGGCAATCAATTTTTATGACCGCGGGAATTCCAGAAAACTTTCTGTATGGAGGAAGGTCCGGAAGCAGATAAAAACAGATTACAAAAAGAAAATACTTGTTGACGGGAAGACGTTCAGTCCCCTACAACTACCAACGTCGCGCAAGACGTCAAAAGAACAGAAGCGCGGCAAACAACCAACTACGAAAGGAAAGTAAGTATGGCGACCAAGACCAAAACCCAACTGGCAACCACCAACGGCAACGGCAACGGGGCGATCTCCCTCTGGGAAGAGGGAAGCGCACCGGCCGGCTTCGAGACGATCAGCAAACCCACCATCCTCCGGCTCCGCGAGATGCCGGTCGGCGGGTTCATCGATTGCACGCCGCTGGAGGTCCTGCCCTCGACAAACAAGTCGATCAAGCAACCCCTGTTGCTGGTCGAGCTGACGAAGAACAAGGCCCGCGTGGCGCTCCCCATGCAGGCCAGCCTCAAGAACACCCTCTTGGACGAGGACGATGACTGCAAGTTCATCGGCAAGAGGATCATGATCCGCAAAAGCGGGATCAAGCAGTCCAACAAGTGGAAGGACGACAACGGCGATCCCCGCCAGTTTGCCCTCTACGACGTGGCTGTCGCGAAATAATGGGGCTGGAATTCAACCTGTCGGATGGAACCATCCTTGCCATCAAGCCGGATCTGGGCGCAAAACTCTTGCGACTTAGCCAGCGGGATGCGTCGGGGAAGGAATCATCTGTCGAAATCCCCTTTGATGATCTCAAGGAGATCACCAAAAAGATCGTGGAGATCGTCAAATTTTTTATTTGACGTTCGCCGGAACTGGGGGAGACTACCCTCAGTTGGTTGGGTTTCGTTAAAGACTGGCATTGTGTTCCTTCGTCTATGCAGAACCCTCCATCGGTGATTCCGGTGGGGGGTTCCTTTTTATCATGAAAGGTCAAACCGGAACTCAGGGAAGTCTGGATGTTACGCCTTATTACGGGCTACAGGCTGAAAAGATTTACCTGAAGCACTACGACAGGGAAAACGGGGCCGGCAGTAGGAAAAACGCCCGAATAGAATCCGCCTCGAGCGAGGCCGCCGGCAAGTGGAAAGCGCAGTTCCAACCTGATTATTGGCATGGTCTTGTCGATATCCATACCGGAAAGATCATCAAATACGCCGCCATGAATTTTTATGAACGCAAGCGCCGCAACCTTATCACTTACCCTTATGGATTATGTTGGAAGCGTTGTGATCCGCCTGACAGCAGGATGACAAATCGATGACACGCCCTGACATCAGGATGACAAAAGCGTTGACAGGCCCGCTGACAGCGTATTGACTGCCACAATGAAGAGCCAACTCCCCAAGCCGCCCCGCTATTATCTGGGGTTTTTGATGGTGCAATCCGGTCAGGAAATCCGTTTTCCCGATGCAATCATGTATCCCATGTCGGAAAAACTCATGCGCGTCGTCGTTCGTGACCCGCAGGAACCTTTGGACGGGGAAATCGCCATCAGGGGCAAGATTCTTGACCAACCCCTCACCCATATCCAGTACGCGATCGCCCTCCTCGACAAGGATGAGGAGTACCGCATCGAACTTTTCAACCATCCCTTTGAAAGGGAAACGACAAGATTCCGTTACGACAAATCCGTCAAGGGTCATGTTCTTGAATGTGAGGACGGGGATCTTCTTAAAACCTATCCCTGCGAGGAGGTCATGAAGTGCCGTTCCCCCTATCCTGTCATCCAGTTCATCTCTTGAACTTTGATCCGGAAAGTTTCAGGGAGTTTTCCCGCCGGTGCGTGGAGGAGCGCATTCACTCCGATCCCTATTCGCTCATCCCCTGCGAATTGGCGGTGGCGATGACCCCCGAGGGCGCTTATGTCGACTCCTCGATGATGCACCGGATCAGAATGTTCAACGTCGGGATATTCGACCGCCTGACCGCGAACGGGTACAAACTAAACTTGGTCGAAGGGAGGTTTGAAAAAAAATGAGTGATTCAATCAGCGCGCAGGAATTGGCACAGATGGAACAGCCCCGCCGCCGGCGGCGCGGCAGGACATCGGAGGAACTGATCCTTGACGACACGGCGGGCAACGGCATCCAGCAGATTGACGAGATTCCCTCGGCAATCGGTGACGACGGCATGACGGCGGAGCAACGCCGCCTTTCCAAGGAAATGGACAAGGTGCAGTCGATCCTTGCCGCCAACAAAAACACCGGAGCCAAGGTCCTGCTTTCCCGCAAGAACAAGCATACCGGCCGGTACGCCGTGCTGGCGACGATCCCCGTCGACGAGTACGATGAGGACCAGCTCGCCATGGAGTACGGGGCCGGCATCTACCAGTCGAGGATCCGCCTCCCCAACAACAAGCTGGCGGATTCTTGGACGTGGGATGTCGACCCCTCGGTGAAACCCACCGGTGACAACCCCGCGGCCGCCACGTTCGGGAACCATCTCGACATCCCCCGAATCATCGAATCGGTCCGCGACAAAAACAACGGCGACATCCGCGACGTGATTGAGACAATCAGCGACCGGAACGCGCAGACCTTCCAGATGATGATGAAGCAGATGCAGGATTCCAACGCGCAGATGATGACGCTGATCGCCCAGATGACCCGCCCCCATCACTCGTCCTCGGAAAGCACGATGATGCCGCTGGTCACCACCATGCTCACCGCGATCATGAACCAGAAGACCTCGAGCATCGACCAGATGGTGGAAGCGATGGCGAAACTGAAACAGCTCTCGGCCGAGGAAGCCGGTGGCGGCAAAAACGACATCATGGAAACCATCCTCGGGATGATGGCCCCGCTTGCCGGACAACTGATGGGCAAGCTGGCGCCGCAACCGCAACAACTGCCCGCCCCTCAGGCGGCGGAACAACCCCGCGTGAATCCCGCGGCCCCCAAATCCGGACTGCCGAGCAACGTCGCGCAGATCACCGACATGATCCTCAGGCTGGCGGCCAAGGACACCGATCCGGTGAGCGCGGCCAACACGCTGACCGACCTGCTGGATGACAAGCAACTCGACCAGTTGCATGAATTCCTCAACAAGGACGGGTGGTGGCCCATGCTGATGACGCTGGAGGACAGGGTGATACCTTACCAGCCTTGGTTCGAGAACGTCCGCAAGGAGATCCTTGACATTCTGGACGATTCCGAAGACGTTGAGGAGGAACCGGAAGAAACATCCGGTTCGTAAACCTCCAGCCTTATGCCCATAGCCCCCGTGTCATTCGATCTGTCCTCCGGATGGAGTGGCACGGGGGCTGTCCTTCGCCGGCGGCTTTCCGACGGGGTTTCCGATGCCGAGCAAATCCTCACGGGCATCGAGCAGTTGACCACGAAGTACTCGTCGATGCCGGAGGTTCGGGCCTTTGCCCTTTCGCTGATGCCCCGCAACATGGGCAACGACGATCAAAATACCCAGTTGCGCGCGATCGGGGATTTTGTCGCCAAGGATATGTTTTACGTCCGAGATCCCGCCGGCGTTGAGTACTTCATTTCCGTCCCCAAGATGATTCGCGAGTACGGGCGGACCGGCAGGATCTACGCGGACTGCGACGACCACGTTCTGATGTTCAACACGCTCCTCAAAAGCCTCGGGTTCCACGTTCGGGCGGTTGCCGCCAAGATCACCAACAGCGGGTACTTTGACCACGTCTTTTCGGAATATGAGCTGAACGGCCGCACGGGATTTTTTGACGGGTGCCAGAAAAGCTCCCCCTACGAGGACAAGCAGGGGGAGATGATGGCGGTTGTCCCTCTGGTGCCGTGAGCAGTATCTGGGATATCCTCAACGTCATCAGCGGGCAAATCTCCAACGTGGAGACGATCAGCTCGGGCGTTTCGGAAATCAAAAACGAGATAACGCCGCAGGTCCAGCTTCCCTCGGTATCCTACTCCTTTGGCGGCAGTTTTGCCGAGGGTGAGATCAGCGCGAACATCGGGGGATCGTCCGGAGGATCGGCTTACGGGGAGATCTACGATCCGGCCATCGACGGATTCCGTCCCGTGACCATCGACGAGGCCATCTCGTCAAAAAACCAGTCGATCGCCAACGCCCCCGCGGATGCGCCGCAGGGGTACGTCGATTCCCTGAGGAGCGAGCTGGACCAGCTCATCAACGACAAGATCGCCCAGATCGTCCCTTCCTCCGGAATAAATTTTTCCGATGTCTCGGCCATGATTCCTGACATTAAAATTCCCGTGGTCGATGTTCCGGCAATCGCCCTTCCGGTCGTCCCGCAGGACACCGAAATTGCCGAGTCGAAAATGCGTCCGGTTGAGCCGCAGGAACCCGTCAAGGATCTTAACCCGCCCACGGCGGTTGCGGACTCGGGGGAAACCCATTCGGATTTCACGCCGACCGAACAACCTTCGGAACCAGCGGCCGGCAAGGGACTGATTGCCGAAATCGTCGACAGGATAACCGCCCGTCCCCAGCAACCATCCTCCGGCCAGCAGGGCGGAGTTTTCGGGGAATCGGGCTACGTCCCCTACCAGATTGCCGAGGAACAGGCCCCCTCTCCTTTTCCCTTGCTAATCGGAGCGGGGTTATTATTTATGGCCTTGGAGAAAAAAACCAGAAAATGAGAACAGCAATCCGACTACAACGGCAGATCACCGACGCGACCACCGGCCGCACCGCGACCTTTGGCGCGAATCCCGAGGACAGCATTTCCTCGATCACCAATTCCATCGGCAATCTTGCCGCGGGGATCGGGAGCATCATTAGCGGGATCAAAGGCACGACCTTTGTCGGCACTCCCAGCGCCGGTCAGATTCCCTTCAACCTGAATCCCTACACCGGCTACAATCCCTACGTCCAAAACCCCTACCAGATCCCGCAGGTTCAGGCCCCAAAGACGGACAATACCATGTTGTACACCGGCCTTGGCATTGCCGCTCTGGCCGCCTTCATTTTCATATCGCGGAAATAACACCGCACGGGACGCCAAATCATGGCGGTGGACGTAACATTCAAAAACTTTCCGTCCCTAGGCACGATCGCGTCATTTGGGCCTAATCCGATCTCCCCTTTGGAGGATTTGCTGGCGGAGCTGGAGTACAGAAAAAGGTTGTGTGCCGCGCAGGCAGGGTATGCGGGAACTGGCAGTTATTCGTCTCAGGAGCGGGCGGACGCCCTGTTGGTGCAATCCCAACAAAAGGCAAATTGTGACAGGATCCCCGAGATCCAGAGGATGATTGACGCTGAAAAAACCCGCCTTGAGGAAATGCGTAAAACCGACGCACTCAGCACGCAGGTGCCAAGAAGCAAGGGCGACTTTGCGAGACCTCAGGAAGAACCGGATTACTCCGAACAGGAAAAACGTGCGGAACAATTTGCCGCAACCTACATTTCCACAAGGGCGGAGGAGATCAGGAGATCGTACGGGTTCACCTCCGATACGGATTTCTCGGAATTTTCCGGAGAGATAGAACAGGCGGTTTCCAGCCTGCGCGTTTCGGGTGTTGGCAAGATTGAACCCTACTCCGGCGGTGGAGCCGGAATTTTCACCGACATTGCCTCGTTTTTTACCGAGCCGTCTCCGCCCTCGGCGGCGGCACCCCAGCCGGCGCCGTCCCCTTTGCCAAGCCTGTCCGTATCCTCCCTTTACAATCAGGGAGGAGCCGGCGTCGGGCAGACGCTGTTTTCCGTTGTTGCCGATCTTGCATCCTACTTTGGGCCGCCCGCGGAGATCAGGATAGCGAGACCTGCGGTCACTCCGCTTATCCCGATCGATTTCAGCATTGGCAAAGAAAATTAAACAGCCATGGCACAACCGGCAAACTTCAACTTTCTTGCCCGATCCGGAAGCCGCGCATCCTCCCGACAGGAGGATCACGCCGACTTCGCAAAACCCGCGCCGCAAAAACCAACACCTCCGGCCGTGGTTGCCCCTCTCTTGCCGCCAGCTCCGGAGCTGAGGCCCATCCAGATCGGTCCGGTCCCTGAGGTTCCGATGGTTCCGGTGGGGTATCAGGGGGCCGGCGACTATTCGGGAAGATTCGACCAGATGCGAAAAGTTCCGGACACCACGGCGCTCACCGGAGAATTCAACAACCTGAAGGCACAAACCTTGGACTCCCTTTCCAAGGATATTCTTTTCTGGTCCAACTTTGCCAAGGCGATCATCAGCGTCGGTCAGGCAGTCTTCGCCGTCGGTCAGGGCCTGCCGCTCAAGGGCGCGGCCGAGCAGTTGCAATCCGACGCGCTGGTGCTTCAGGGGCGGGTCAACGGGATTGTCGGAAACTTTTATGCGGCCAAGGCGAACAACGACGTCAACGGGATGATTGCGGCATACAATGACCTCCAGTCCGCCGCACAGCAGGCAAACGAAATCCAGCGCCGCGGACGGGAGATCGAAACGAAGGCGGCAACCTTTACCCAGCAGATGTCCCTGTTCAACTACGGGACGTCCGCGATCGGCATCGGTCAAAGCGGGCTGGCACTTGGAACGGAAATTTACAAGGCGTCCACGGGGCAGGAGTACGACCCTTACAAGATCGGCCAATCTTCCGCAACCGCCCTGTATCAGGGCGCGACGGCGACGGATCTTTTGTCCGGCGTGCCGTTTGCATCCTTGATCCCAACCGCCATCGGGACGGCCACCGAGGTTGCCAGAGCATTCACCTCGGAGCAGGACGTCGGCGAGCTTGGCGTGAATTTCGCCGGCGCGATCGGCGGCTCCAAGGCACAACAACTCGTCAAGCAGGGTCTGATCTACGAACAGCAGGGCAAGGAGGAACTTGCCGGTGCCATGTACGCTTCTGCCGGCCTTGAGACAATCAAACCGATTGCCACCCTTTTCGGCCCTGTCGGCCTGCCTGTTGCCCAAGTCGGGATTCCCGCGTTGCAGGGCCTTTCGGTCTTCTCCGCGAACCTTGCGGCCGGAGAGGATCTTGGAACGGCCGCCTTGCGCGGCTCCAATTTTGGTGCGTCCCAGAGCTTCGCCAACAACCTTCTTTCGGTTTCCAACAATGTTTTCGGAACGCAGTTCTGGAACGACGCGCCGGTCTCCGGCGCCATCAGGGAAATCAACACTCCGGTCACCACGACCGAGATTGTGTCGACCACGCCCAGCTTCGCCGCGGAAAAAGGCGGGATAAGGTTGCGTTCCGTGACGGACATATCCCTAGCCAACGAGCTGAAGGCGAATAAACTTCTGGTGCAGGACATCTATCAGGACCGCGACCAGCTCTACTTCAGTCCCGAGCAGAAGTTCAACGCCTACCAGAGACAGATCGTCTATCTTGCCAACAAAAACGATCCGTCCGCCTACCAGAAAATGGACCTGCTGACGAGGACCGCGGTCCGTGGCGGGTTCCTGCCGGCCAAGTACGACGGACTGATGCCCTCGCAGATCATAAATTCCGTGCCATCCGGCGCCGACTTCGCCATCATCGCGGCGGAATGACAAGGACCGGATACACCAACTCCTACCAGATGCTGATGCCCGATGACATTGCCGTCATCGATCTTGACTACGCCGGCATTGCGGAACACATCCGGATTTCCTCGGGGGATCGTCCGGAAATAAACGGATCCCCCCAGTCCATCGCGGTATGCAACGACGCGGAACACGTTGTCAACCGGAACAGAAAAATGGTTCTCACCGAGAGGCTTTCCCTTTCCCCGAACGTCTATATCGATCCCAAGGCGGGGATCCCCCGCTTTCGTGCCAACGAGATTCTTGCCGATTTCATCAAAAACCACCCCAAGGCAGGCATCAGGATCTACAACACGCGCGGCGGCAGGAAGTACGTCATCACCCATAAGCCGGTGACTTGGGACTCCGAGGAGTTCACATCCATGCAGAATGCGATCGGCTCGGACGAAAAGTACCTGCAACTGGTCAAAAACCAGAAAGCCTATGCGGCAAGGATCAGTCCGAAATTCAACCGGATCGCGGATCTTGGGGAGCTGGAGTACTGCCGGATGGGGGCATGGATCCCCTTCCACGCACATAAGGCGACTCCGGCCGCTTTTGACGCGGCAAGCGTCACCATGATCGCCGGCGCCGA
The DNA here is from genome assembly GCA_010029825.1 of bacterium. Taxonomy (GTDB): domain Bacteria; phylum Bdellovibrionota_B; class Oligoflexia; order Oligoflexales; family RGVZ01; genus RGVZ01. Next base: position 11,401 of record RGVZ01000031.1, read on the forward strand.
ATGGTTCATCGACGGCCCCTATCAGGCTTGGAAGACGCTGATGGAGTGGGCGCGGGAGATTGACGCGGTGGCCGCCAAGTTTGTCGGCCAGATAGGTCCGATCTGCGAAGAGGCGCAGAAATTCGTTGACTATCACGACTATTGTTGCAACTCATTTGGGAACGGCCCAATACTATGATCCCATCGGATTTTTCATCCTCCATTGAGTCGAACCTGACCCGATCCTTTGGAGCGGGGTCAACCGAACCGCAAACATCCGCCCAGCAGGAGTTTGCCAACAAGTACTTTGGAACTCCGGAGGCGAGTGGGTCAGGACTTTACTACGGAACTCCTGATGAATTTCTTTCCGAAACCGGTACCGAACGAGGCGCGGCCGGATTGGTCGGTTTCACACTTCCTGACGGAAGCTCGGTTACGATTGTGTACCCAAGGCCCGAGAAGACCGACTATGAGGCCGGCATTGCCGGTACCCCTCAGGTTTTCCCTTCCCAGCCGTCGGGCTACGCCGGCTCCGGAAACTATCCGTCCCAGCCGGAGGATCCCTGCAAGGCCAATCCCGCATCCAAGGGTTACGGCCCCGTCTATTCCAAGCCATACGCAAATGAGGTGGTGGGTTGCACGATTTTTTCCCGCAACGAGGATTACAAGCGACGCGTTTGTGACGGCGCCGAGATCCTCGTCAAATCCGCGTACCGCACCGGTGAAACCTCCCAATCCACCGATGCCGGTTGCAAACCTCGCACGGGCGGAACCTCCGGCGGTGGCGGCGGTGGCGGAGGGGGGTCCCGAGGCGGAGGCGGAGGCGGAGGAACTCCCCCGCCCGCGAACAAGCAAAATTATGGAGACTCCATAGATTTCTCAGCCTGCATTCCCACCGCAGACGGCCGCTATCTTTGCAACGCTTCCAACACCCAGAGCGGGAGCGTCACCGGAGTTGTCCCGTATGACCCGTTCTCCCCGAGTGCAAAGCAATCTTGGATCACGGATTTCAACCCCTCCGGTTACGATGCAAACGATCCGATCATGGGGGGAAGCTACTACGCCCCGTCCGGCGGATCCCCTCAGGCTTTCACCGGAAACACCGCAAGCAACATCGGGATCGCCTATCAGGACCAGCAGTCAAACTACAACACCTTTGCGGGAGCTTGGGGCGGATCCACCGGATCCACTTGGGGCGGCACCGCCTCCGGAATGACATCGCCGGCCACATCCAGCCCGCTGGTTTCGGCGGGGCAACAAAACCCAATTTCCGCGGTCAAGCAGTCCGGAGAGCTTGCCGCGACAGACGCGACCGAGGCAAACGCCGAGACCGGAGGGATCGGTTGGCTTGCCGCCGGAATCGTTGCCCTGAAACTTCTCGCCGCCTGATTTTATGGCAAACCAATTCTACTGGCTCGACCCCACCATTTCCCAGACGAAGTCTCTGGCCCTGCAACAGGCCGCGGGGCGGAGGGCCGCGCGCCGCAACGCGGGACAGCCCGATGTCGTCGAACAGGTGGAAAGGGATTTCCTTCCCCCTTGGGATCTTGCCCTGCTTCAACGCGACGTGGCGGCATACAACCTAGCCCAGAGAAACACGCCGGCACCGCAAACCCCCACCGGAACCTACGCCGTTGCCGGAGCGTTGCTCCTCTTCGGCCTTATTCTCGCCTACAGGACCTGAGCCATGGCCGAAGCCGTTGAAGCCGAATATCTGGAACCGAATTCCTTCGCGTCAAACCCGCTGTCGCGGTTCCGCCTTTCCGACATCCAGATGTCCAACGGGGGAACCATCTTCACGCTCGGGATCGTGATTGGTGTTGCCGTGACGTTTTTCGGGATCTACATCATCCGGAAGAAATTCTGACCATGGCTACCACCCTTTTCAGCACCACTCCCGACGGACAGACCCCGACCCTTTCGGTGTCCACCCCGAACCTGCCGTCCGCGATCAAGCAGACAACCGACGCGCTTGCCATGCAACGCAACATCGCGATCGGTGCGGCCATCATCCTGTCCGGATTCCTGATCTACTTCTTCGCGAAAACTAGGAGATAGTCATGGCCCGAAGATCAGCAGGATTTGGTTTGGCGGCGGCGGAAATCATCCCGCTGTTGCCCTATCTTGCCATCGGTATCGTGGCATGGATCATTTACCGCAAGGTTGCGGGCGGTCAGTCCTCGTTTGACCTGACCAGCAAAGGGAATATTTCCCTGCCCGCGTCTCTTCCCAAACCCCTCTACGTTTACCAGTCGATTGCCGACCGGCAGTTCAGCGCGATGAACGCGTGGGGTACCGACACCGACGCGTTGTTCGGTTCGCTTCAGGGGTTGAGTCCCGTGGAGCTGACGGCCGTGGCCTCGGCGTTCGGCCGTCGGGCCTCCACCATCAGTCTTTTCCCGTCCACCCAGCAGAGCATCTCGATGCCGAGAAACCTGTTTGAATGGTACGACGCGGAGCTGTCCGGATCGGACGTCCAGCGGATGAAGGCCATCTGGGGCGCGACGGGACTATATTAGGAGGTTAAAATGAAACATCCGTTATATTGGACTAAAAGAAAAAACGAAAAGGGCGATGTGCAGACCATTGAATCTTTTGAAGGTTCAATTGAACTTCCACGTCTTCCTATGGGAGAAAATCATTCCGTGAATATTGAGTTTGGGAAAATGAAGGGGGAAAAACTCCCGTATGCAAGGATGTTTTATGAAGTTGAAGGAGAAAATATTTTTCTTGGAACTCTTCCTGTAAGAAAAGATGTTTACGACCTGATTCGCCCTTCGGAATAATCCCATGCCAACCGAATCCGAACTCCTCCGAATCAAGCGCGAGCTGAAGGCCCGCGCCAAGAAACTGCATCTGGGCAAGGCCCGCACGGGCGCGTATGTCTACGGGACGCTCAGGAAGATTCGGGGGAATCCGGAAGGTGTCCGCCCGATCCAAGGCGGTGGAACAATGTACACCCGCGAAGGCGGAGGAGTTGATCGGTTCCGGCTCATGGCAATCAAGCAAGGATTAAAGGCGCGAAAAATTGGTATGTTTGTGACTCGCGGGGCAACAACAAAAAAACTTCTTGGGATGCTTTCCGAATATACCGGAGAAAAATACGGAAGTCGCGATCTTGATCGCGGCATTGCGGATGCGGACAAACTATTGGCTTCCGATGTGAACATGGAGACACAAAGGCAGATCGCCAGAGGGCTGGTCGCGAACCCCGTGGCCCGCGCAAAGACATGGAAGCTGGGCGAGTATGGTGGAAACATCAAGGCCAAGGTCAACCAGTCCGGAACCGCCGTTCAGATCCTACACTCAGATTCGGAGATCAAGGAGGGAGCCTATGGGCGACTCTTCCGATGGCCGCTGGATAAGTTTGAACTGGAGATGCACCTGACGAATTTCACGACCAGCTATTACGCCGGCAAGATCATCGAATGGGTTGAAATGGTTACCAAGGGGACCGCCGGCAACCCTCCCCTTAAGATGACAGCCTACGAAGTTTTAATCCGCCATCCAAGAATGAAAAAGTTTTTGGGGGCATATCCGATGGAGCTACCCGACTCTATTTATCTCGACAATGCAATTTCCCACATTGAGCGACTGATGAAGGAGAAAAAAAGGATCACCCCCAAGATGATCGACAGCGAGGTTGAGTCGGTAATCTTGGATGCACAGAATCAATATGGGGTACAATCCAATCCTCCCCTCTACGCCCATCACCTCGTCGAGCGCAGGACCCGCAACTGGTGGGGTAAACAGGTCACTCACGGCCTGAACGTGGCCGAGCTTCGCGCCCTGCACCGGCTGGTCAAACGCGGGCATCGGGAAGCCACCATGTTCGCACGAAGAAAACTTGAGATTCCCCCGTCTGAGACCAAGTCCCAGATTTTGGCGATCATCGACCACCACATACGGGACCTGATGGGCAAATGATCATGGCCGCGGACAGCCTTGAGGATTTCGGGATCGACGCCCCCAAGCACAACCGGAAGATCCTGCGACTGGCGCCCGACGGCGTGCCGGACCGGATCCCGAGGGGCGAGGAACTCCGCAGGATGAACGAAAAGTGCGACCGGTTTCTCAGGAGCAGGGGGATCCACCAGATGACCGCCAAGGAGTGGCTTTACCCCAATTCCACGAGGCGGCGGAAGACCCCAAAAAAGATGTTGACGAAAAACGGGGATACGGAACTTATCAATACAGACTATGAGAGAGATTGTTCTCGATAACCCGCCCTCGGCGTCCACGGAGATGCTTCTCCGCCGCATTCGCCGTGAGGCGGCAAAAAGCGTTCGTTCCGCCAGACGCGGGACGAGGAAAATTGTCAAACGAGTCCGCAGGCTGGTGAAAAAGGCCGCCGCAAAGGCGCGCAAGGCCGGCAGGCGGAAAAGTAAAACCCAAAAGAAAGGTATTGTTATGGCAAAGTCCAAAAAATACAAAAAGCATGGCAAAAAGGGCCACATGCGGAGCTACTCCAAAAAGAGCGGCTCCCGCAAACGTTCCTCCAGCCGCCGCAAAGGTGGCCGTCGTCGGAAGAAGTCTTCCGGCCGGATCATCGTCATTGGACGCCGTGTGCGCGTCCGGAAAGGTAACATCGTATCCATGAATCCGTTCAAAGTTCGCACGCTCCTCAGCCGCGAAAACCTGCTCACCGCGGGTGGCGTCGTCGCCGCCTCGATCGTGACGCGGTTCGTTGCCAACGAGCTTGCCAAGCGAAACATCGCCCTTCCGCTTGCCGCGCAGTATCCTACTGCCGCCAACGCGGTCTATAACCTCGCCATTCCGGTGCTTGGTGCGGCCCTCACCCGCCGTTTCAGCCCCGCTCTGGCCCGTGGTATGATCTTCGGCGGTTTGGCCGCTTCGATCAGCTCCCTGATCAATGCGTTCAACGCCCCCAAGGCCGTCGCCGCGCAAGGTCGTTACATGAGGGAATATCTCGATCCCGTCCGTTCCACGGGCGCGTATCTTGCCCCTCGTGCCTCAATGGCTCCGGTGGCGCAGGCGATGGGAGCCTATAGCGGCTTCAACGCTTGGGCCTAACCCCTAACCCAAAGGAGTAACATCTTATGGCAACTCAAACCATCAACCTCGCGAGCCTGACCCAGAGTCAGCAGGTCCTGCGCGCCCTTCAGGCGAACTTCGGGACCATGCAACTCGGGAATTATCAGGCCGTGCGGCGCCAGTTCTACTCGTACGTTCCGTACGGGGCTGGTTCCACGCAGTACAACTTCTTCGGAAGCGCGGTGGGCAACACGGGTCAGACGACCCAGTTGACCAACCTCCCGACCGCAGGATCGTTCGGCACTTCATCGTTTCTGGTCAAACAGGTCCGGTGCAAGTACTACATCAACGGAAACGTCAATACCAACACCTACGCTGGTACCGACGCCACCTCCGGCCTGTATGCCGACCTGATCAACGGGTTCTTCCAAGCCGGAGTTCTGCAACTCGTCGTCAACGCGAAGACGTTCGTCACCATCAACAAGCCCTTCCTCAACGCTCCGGCGTCTGACGGACGGGCCTACCTGTATGCCGACGGAACCCGCTCGACCACCCAAGGGCGTTTCCCCTACGCGGATCTTTCCCGTCGTAGCCAGAACTCCTACATGGTCGATCCGGAGATCTTCATTGCCGCACAGCAGAACTTCTCCTTGAGCATCACCTATCCCAGCGGGTTGATTGCACCCATCTGCACCAACCCCGCATTCGCAACCACCACGATCGGATTCATTGGCGTCAGTCTTGACGGCATCGAATTCCGGCCGGTGCAGTAATTAAAGGAGATATTCTCATGACACGTTCAGAAGAAATCCTCGCTTCGCTTCAGGGGCGTTTCGGGACGCAAGACCCGAGCCAGCTCCAGATCCAGAAGTGGCAGTATTACGACTACGTCCGTTACCCCGTGGCCGGCACCACCCAGTTGACGTTCTTCACGAACCCGATTGGCGCAACCGACCCCGTCAGCGGCCTGTCGAAAACCTTGGAGCAGACGAACCTCACCCGTAACGGGATGTTCGACTACCCCTTCATCATCACCGAAATCAAGACCCACATCTTCCTTCTCCCGAAGGCCCGCCAAGCCGCCGCGGTCAGCGCCAACACGTCGCTGATCACGGGCGGTGGGGCGACCGCGTCCTACGGGGTTCCGAATGGTGTGTGGAACGCCCTCTGGAATCTTTCCGGTCAGGGCATCCTGAGCGTGGTGTTCGGCCAGAAGACCTACTTCGACATCGAACAGCCGTTCCGGTTCTGCCCCACCGGCTTCGGCGTTGACGTCACCAACACGACAGCGTTCAGCGCCGTCGCGAACGTGAACGACAACACCCTGTTCGGCCAGAGCGAGAGTCCGGAGGACATCTACAAGGTGACTCCTCCGGTGTTGGTTGAGAAGGACCAGATCCTCCAGATCAACATCAACTTCCCGCAGGCGACCAGCACCACGATCCCCCAGATCAGCGCTACCAACGTCAATGTTGACCTTGGTATCATTTTCGAAGGGTTCGCGATCCTGCCGACGCAGTAAGCAATTCGAGATGGGGGCCGCGCAATCTTTATCCGGTTGCGCGGCCCTTCATCCATAAAAGGAGACGACCATGTTGACATCCAGAGACGCCATCCCGTTTCTCTACTCGGTGAACATCTCGCTGTTGGCGAACGGCACGGGGTCCTCGACCCTTGTGTTGGGAATCGACAGCGATTTCGAGCTGTACGGGTTTGAAGCCCGCACCAGCCAAGATATCGATCTGGCAAATCCGCGCACCGCCGCGACCAGCCAGCCCGACCTCTTCACCATTTTCATCACCGACACGTCCACCGGACGGGCGCTGATGACCCAGCCGGCATTCCGGTCCCAGATCTGCTCGAATTCGACCCAGAACTTCACCCCCGAGGGAGTGCGTATCCGCTTCCCCCGTCAGGAGCAGTTCCAGTTCGATTTCGTCAATCTGACCGCCGCCGCGCTGGACATCCAGTTCAGCCTGAGAGGCTACAAGATTTTCAATCCGGCCGTTGCCTGATTGATTTTCACCGATGACGGGCGGGTTTGGCTTGAAGGCTGAACCCGCCCCGTTATTTATCAAGACGCCATGTCCTACACCCTGACACAAACCTATCTGGGTTCCACGAACCTTCAGATCTCGGTCAACTGGTCGGTCACCGGCCAGAACTATATTCTTCAGACCGACCAGCAGTTCGAGCAACTTGTATCCACAATCTTTGAGGTGGCGGATTATCTGGCAAGTACAGCGGTTCCGGATTACCGGTTGCTTCGGCCTACGCCGGCAACCGACAACGGGACCACCCTGAATAGCAATCTTTCCGCAGGGTTTTATGCCGGAAGCGCGCTTTCCACCGGCACCCGTAATACCCTGCTGGGGACCAATTCCGGAAGATCTATTTCCACGGGAGGAAACAACACCATCATCGGCGCGGACTCCCTGTCAAATTCCGACGTGTCGGATAATGTGGCAATCGGGGCGTCTTCCATGCTTGCCGCAACAACCGCAATCAGCAACGTGGCGGTTGGCACCTCGTCGCTTGCAGGCGTATCGTCGCAAAATTCCGTTGCCGTCGGGAGTGCCGCGTTAAGGGACAACAGCTTCAATTCCGTAAATACCGCAATCGGTTATTTTTCCCAAACCGGAAGTGGGGGTGGTAGCACATCGGGCAACACGTCGGTGGGGGCAAGCGCGCTCCAATTTGTCTTCAATGGCAACAACAATGTCGCCATCGGCAATTTTTCGCAGTATGTCAATTCTACAGGCTCCAACAACACCGCAGTCGGCTACGGATCCCTGACCACCGCCAGCGGGGCAAATGAAAATACGGCAGTCGGATATTTATCCCTGAACAGCACGACATCAGGTGCAAACACGGCGGTGGGCGCGTACTCCCTCCAGAGTCTCACGTCGGGCGCGCAGAACACGGCGGTGGGATTTAACGCGCTGAACCTGATCACCACAAATAGTCAATGCACGGCGGTTGGGAATGCGGCGCTCCGTAGAAACACGGGCGCGGCAAACACGGCCGTTGGGCATCTTGCGTTGGAATCCGGTGCGGGGGCAACGGGGAACAACAACACGGCGGTGGGAACATTTTCGATGACTTCGCTGACAACGGGCAACAGCAACACGGCCGTGGGATTCAATACCCTAAACGGGAATACGGCCGGCACGGATAACTGCGCGTTTGGCAGGGCTTCATTGTTCGTGGCGAACGCATCTTTTAACACGGGATACGGGAGAAGTACCGGAGCGGCAATCACGTCTGGAACATACAACACTTTGCTTGGCTATAACTCGGCGTCCACTATCCTGACCACCGGATCCTCAAACACGCTTCTTGGGGCGGAGACCTCGGTCGATGCCGGTGGTTCGGCAAGGTCCTTTTGCGTTTGTATCGGCAGGGGAACCACCACCCCCGCAGTCAACGGATCCCTAGCCATCGGCGGTACGGGCGGCAACGCGATGGGAAACCTTCTGGCGGCCGCCGCTGGAGGGGCAAGCGGACAACATCTTGTTGTTTATCTTAACGGAACGCAGTATAAGATAGCGCTCCTGAACCCCTGATATTTATGGCTACCCAATACCAATGGTCAATCCGCTCCATGATGGTCATGCCCAAGCAGGAAGGCTTGGATGACGTCGTCATCATGGCATCCTATTCGGTCACGACGGAGGATGGGGAATATTCCGCCCAGTTCAATTCCTGCCAAAATTTCCGCTACACCGGAGGGGAGTTCACTCCCTACGATGAACTGACCGAGGATCAGGTCGTCGGATGGATTCAGGCGGCGCTGGGACCCAGCGGGATTTCCGCAATCGAGGCAAACCTTGCCTCGCAGATCGCCACACAAAAGAATCCTCCGCCAGCTCCGGAATCCCTGCCCCTTCCTTGGAATTCATGAAACCCGAGGAGGCCCTGAAAATTCTTGAGGAAGCCACCGGCAGGTTGCCGCTGGTCCGGTCGGACCATGTCCTGATCGCCAATGCGCTGGAAACCATCAAAAAACTGATTGAGGAGAAAAAATAATATGCCCGATCCCAGAACATTATCACGTTCCACCATCGAATCCCGCATCCTCGTTGCGGAAGCGGACGGGGCGACGATTTCCACTCCGTTCCCGTTCGTCCGCAGGCTCGCCACCTATGTTTTGACCAAGGACACGGGCCTTGTCGGCCTGACGCTGTCCTCCTCCATCGTCAACATCACCGCCGGCGTTGCCGGCGCCTTTGTGGCGCAGGATCAGGGGCTTGCCATCAATCTCCTGCCGAGCGGCCGGACGCAGATTCCGGCCAACGTGTTCATAAGCCAGATCACGCACCAGAACTCCACGATCGGAACGATCGCACCGGCCGCCCGAACCAACTCCCTCGCGTTCGGGGAGGAGACATCGATCCTCCCGATGCGGGCGGGATCGGGTATCTCCATCTACGCCTGCATGGACAACAACGCGGCGAACCTTTTCGCGGCGACCCTCTCGATCTACACGATAACCCTGTAGGCGCTTTATGGCCGTCCGCCAAGGAGACGCCGGAGGCGGCGACACCCAGTATTTCGACTTCACGTCGGCGCTCGTCCGCGAGGCAAGCCTGATCGGATTGTCGTCGAGGGAAACCGCCAAGGTTCTTTTCGACAGGGGCGTTCGCGGCGCGGGATTCCTGAAGGAGGCGGTCACGAGGCGGGACCTGATGCTCCTGCTGAAGGACACCATGCTCAACGAGGAGGAACCGGTCCAGCGTCCGGCCCGATATTACAACGTCGGGCAAGGCGGGACGCTGGGATTTCAGGGGTCGGTGCCTCCGGTCAACATCAACGGGTACGGGGTTTCCTTGGACACGTTTGCCAACTTTGAGACGCCGCCCATCATCCAGTTGCTTGAAGACAACGTGGCGACAATCCTTGCCGACAGCGGAACGCTCGCCGCCGGCACCATTTCCGATCCGGCCGCCGGCGTGACCCACACGCTGGACGTTTCCTACAACCATTCGACACCGCTTCTTTCGGTCTTCAACGACGGGGTGCCGATGTTCACCTACGGCTCGGCCCTCAGCCTTGCGGAAAACAATTTCGGGATCTGCGGATCCACCGGAGGCTCCGACCAGAACACCCTGCTCCTCAACTACACGATCACCAACGTGGCCGGAACGACAACGTACTACACCACGGATTTCACGACGACCAATCCTCTGGGTTCCGGCGAATGGACCTTCTACGGGGGCATCGGGAATCTCGCCCCGAGCTGGGAGGCCGGCGATTTCTACGCCCTGAAAACGGGAAGGCTGAACTGCTTCTCGATGCTCCTGAACCAATCGGTCGTCGGAGTGATCCCGAAGACAAACTGGAAAATCACCATGCAGTACCAGACATGGCCGCAGGGCGGAGGTGACGGGGTGGTGGCCTGCTTCCTGAAGGCGGCGCCGGCTCCGCTTTGAGGTGGATATTGTGAACCTCTGGGGATATATTAAAAGCATGAGGCCGGCCGACAGGGACGCCTTTTTTGAGACGCTTTGGCTGGGAACGGCCATACTCGCGGTCGTGATCATTTCCGCACTTTTCTCGGGGTGCGCGACGGCACCATCCAAGATCGATTACACTCCGGTCAGCTCGCAGTTGACATCCGCGAAGGAGAACATCCGCAGGGCGGAACTTGTCCTGACCAACTGCAATCCGGAAACCCTCAGGGAAGCCCAGCTTCAGCTCGACGCGGTGAGAATCCGCATCGGGCAGACCGAAAAACTGCTCCAGCGACAGGCCGACGAGGTCAGGGAACTGGAGAAGATGAACGCGGAGATCCCGCAAATGAAGCTGAAAATAGCAGAACAGAGAGGTACGATATGGAAGCTGATTCTCATATCCTCCGGAGTGGTCTTGGCGACGATAGGTATATTCATATTCCGCCAAGCCCTGTTAAACATTCCGGTGGTGGGTTGGCTGTTGCGATTGATCGGGTTATGAAATACGACTGGCAGATCGCGTTCGCAGGGTTGCTCCTGACGACGATCACGGCGATCGTTGTCGTGAGCCGTAGCGTCGTGACCCGCGACGAGTTCGCGGAGCTTTCCAAGGACGTCAAGTCAATTTCCGAGAAGGTCAACCTGATGGTCGGCCGGCAGGAAATGATGATGGACAAACTGAAGAAATAACCCTCTTTATAGGAGTACACCCTTATGGCACGCGCCCGAGCAAGAAAAGACAACACCGCGATGTTTCTCCTCCTCGCCGGAGGGGCCGTGGCGGCCTACGCAATCTGGCGGTCCACCCAGCGCGGGGTTCTTCCCGCGGGATCGTCCGGAACCTACCAGTACCCGTCGCTGACCAACGTGGCGAACAGCTTCCTCAGCTCGATCAAGAGCCTGTTCGGCGGATCCTCCACGACCGGAATCCGGACCGAGGCGATCTGGTACGACTATGAGAGCGCCATCGGCAAGTACCCGCCCGCCCGTTATCCCGCCTACTGGCAGAGGAACGCGGTGACCGGATCGCTCGAGTTCGTCGGACCGCGCGACATCGACATCATGCTTCCGGCGGCGTAAGCCATGCCAACCCTCTACGGATCGGGAAAGTTCAACGCGGAAGGCATCTTCTTTGCCGCGATCGCCGGCGCGCTTTTCGGCATTGCCGCCTACACCATCCACTACGCCGTCCACCAGAAAATGCGTCCGATGCTGACGAACGGGAAATGAGCCATGCTCAGGTTCATCAAACAGGCGCGGCACAAGGCGTGGTTCTGGGCGTTGTCGGCGCTGGGAATTTTTGTCTTTGTCGCCAACCCGTGGCTTGAGCGTTTCCAGACCTCGATCTCTCCGGAATTCATCGGCCGGATCCCCGTAAAGGTTTTCTATCTGGCCGTGGCCGCGTGGGTCTCGATCAACACCGACAAGTGGATCTGCCCGACGATCGACAGGTACACGAGCCTCCCCGTGGTTCACGGACGCACCCAGTTCGAGCTGGATTTCGAAAGCGGTGACGACAAGCGGATGATCCGGCCCCTGCTGGCCCTTGCCTACTACACGATCATCTTCGCCGTCGTCTTTATAGGACTCTGCCTGTGAAACGCTACGTCACGCGCGACATGGCCCGTGCGCTGAAACTCGTCATGGACATCGGTTCCTGCGGGTATCACGTCCGGTGGTCGCCCAGCCACGTCCGCGCCGTCGAGACCGACGCTCCGGAATCGGTGGTGCGCCAGTACTACCGCGTCCGCAAGAATCCTGAAATCACCGAGATGGAGGCGATCAAAAGCGTCACCTCCAAAAGCATCTTCAGCACCACCAACGCCAAGGCGTTCAAATCTCAGGAGGCCGGCTATCTCAACGCGGTGCATTATCTCGCGCCGGCGACGCAGTCCGGAGCCACCAGTCAGGGCGTGTCGATCGACATCTGCCCGTCGGCCAGCGAGGCGTGCCGCAAGGCGTGCCTGTTCACCGCCGGATCCGCCCTATATCTCCAGTCCAAGATTAAGGCACGCGTGAACAAGACAATCTTCCTGTTCAAGGAGCCGCAGAACTATCTCACCATTCTCGGCGGCGGCATCGTGCAGACCATGAAGGACGCAAAGAACAAGGGAATGATCCCCGCGATCAGGCTCAACGGCACCAGCGACCTCCGGTGGGAAAAGGGAATGTACATCCCGCGCGGGCCGTTCATCTCCTTCCGCTTTCAGGAAACCGGACTCAATCTTTTTGAGACGTTCCCCGACGTGCAGTTCTACGATTACACAAAAATTTTTGACCGGATCAAACCCAACTCCGAGGCCCGCCAGTACCGGAACTATGACCTGACTTATTCCTATTCGGGGCCGGATTCGGCCCGCGGCGGCAACGCCACCAAGTGCAGGCAGGCCCTCGACATGGGCGTCAACGTCGCGGTCGTGTTCGATCTGGGAAGGCCGTTCACCTCCTACAAGAAGTTCGAGGCGAAGTACGGGAAAAAATTTGAAAAGTACAAAAAGAAATTTCCGCAAACCTACTTCGGTTATCCGGTGGTTGACGGCGACGTCACCGATCTCCGGTTCACCGATCCCAACCCCCGCCAGAACCTGCGCGGGGATCGTCCAAACGGCGGCCCCGTGGTCGTCGCGCTGGCCGCCAAGGGCGACGCCTTCGCGGACGACGAGGGATTCGTGGTTCGGGAATGGAAAGAGGAGAACAACTAAAATGTATTTTGAGGAACCAGTTCAGGCGTTCGGGGGTTTTCAGGACGTTGTTCCCCTGATCCCTCCGCCTGACAGCAATCCCTACCAGCCTCCTGTTGCCGGCGCCACGCCTAGTGAGACCATGGTCTGTGAGTCGGCCAGTTCTCGGGTCGCATTGCAGAATCAACTCTCGCTTGCCCTAAATGCTTTGCGAACAAGGGATGTCACCATCCGGTCGCAACAGGCCGAAATCAACAAACTCCGCTATATGTATCAGGTGGTGAGCAGACAGCGGATAACTCCACCCCAGCCGCCAACCACGACAATTCTATGAGACCAGCAATCACGTTCGACAACCAGTTGTCCACCGGAATCCAAGCCTTCGGTTGCCTCGGCAACCCGAACTGCGCCTGCATCGAAAGCCAGACGACGCAATCGTTCGGCGCGAATCCGGAAAACATGACCGACGAGCAGATTGAGAAAAGTGGCAATGCCGCGCTGATCGGGCTTGTTGTTTTTGTGGTGGTGTCCAGCATCCTGATCACGAGCAAAGCACGATGAATGAAATTTTTCCTGTTGTTTATATTTTTGGCTCCCTTGCCATTGCATTCCTCCTCGGATGGCGGATGCGAGGATGGTCTTGTCGCTGTTTTGACAAGCCAACTGGGCGCAACGGAAAAACCGAGGGGGTCGAACTGGGGACACCCCGTTCAGGAATACTTGGAGGCCGCAGGGATTGACCATCCCGCGCCGTGGTGCGCCGCGTTCATCGAATGGGGTCTCCGCAGGATCGGAAGAAAAGGCGCGGGGGCGTACTGCCCGAACTGGGACGTGCCGGCGCGCCGGACGGCCGCCAGATGTGGGTCGTTGGGATTGGTGTGGTACCCTTCGATGAGGAGGTATGGTCACATTTTCTGCGTGAGGCGCGTGATCTCCAGAGACGCTGTCGAGACGATCGAGGGCAACAGCAACGCGGACGGATCAAGGGAGGGATACGCTGTCGTGTCGCGGATCCGGCCGGCAAATGGTCGATTTGTGAAATGGTGAAGTGAATCATCTTAATTATGAAAAATAATCCACTCGATTACGGGGCGGTGGTGTTGCAAAATCCGGCATCCTCCGCGAGGACGTCGCGCCCGATCATTCCGGCGGCGGCAAAGAAAATAAATTGGAAACCGAACACAACCAATTTTGACATGGGCGGAGGAAAATATGAAAAGCTGACCGAGTTTCTGCGGGCCAAGGGAATTGAGAATCGCGTGTACGACCAGTTCAACCGCTCCGCGGAACACAACTCAAACGTGCTACGCAAAGGCATGACCGACACCGGATCTCTCTTCAACGTGCTGAACGTGATTCCGGATGAGGCTGAGATGACCGATGCGTTGCGCGTCCTGAAACAAATGGTGCGCGGCGCGGTGGTGATCAGCGTGTACGAGGGTGACGGGAGCGGGCGGGGGAAGACGACACGGGACGGATTCCAGCACAATAAGAAACTGGAATATTATCTCCCGATCGTCCGGAAGGTTTTCCCCGACGCCAAAAGAATGGGGATCATCATCGCGGCGAACTACACAAGCCGGAACCCGAGGGAAATGACCTCCGATCAGGAAATGTGGCTTGAAGATTACTATGACAATTTTGTCGAAAACGAGGTGAGATCGGCAAAGGCAAGGGATATCTACAATAAATATTCCCAGTACAAGTATCTCGGCGGAAAGTGGCGGGAAAACATTCCGGAAATTTACAAAAGCGTGGTGAACTCCATCCAAGACAGGGCCATCAGGGCCATGACCGATGAAGACCACGAGGAATTCAACCGGCTCGGGAATGTCCGGAGAAATCCCCATGACGCCTGTTACAGCAAGGTGAAGGCGCGCTACAAGGTTTGGCCCTCGGCCTATGCCAGCGGCGCGTTGGTGCAATGCAGGAAAGTCGGAGCGGAGAATTGGGGCATCCGGAAGAATCCTGATTTTGGTTTGGAAAAGAAGTACGGACTGCATGGATGGTTCATGAGGAATCGCGGGAAGGGGTGGGTCGATTGCAAAACAGGAAAACCCTGCGGCAGGAAAAAAGGCGAGAAGAGAAAATATCCGGCGTGCCGCCCGACCAAGGCGATGTGTACGTCGGCGGCGAAAAAGAAAAAAGGAAAAAGAATAATTTCATGGAATCCCGTGCCTCCGGCGGAGGTCGCCCGTGCCGCGAAGCGCGGACTGCTGGCACGCAAAAAATATCATCGGGGAGGAACCGCAGTCGGTGTTGCCCGCGCCCGTGATCTTTCGCGTCGCGCAAATGTGAGCCAAAAAACAATCGATCGTATGTACTCCTATTTCTCGCGCCATCGGGCATCCCGTGCGGAGAACGCAAAAAGAATTTCCGATCCAACCAGCGCGGCCCGCATTGCGGACGATCTGTGGGGAGGAAGCGCGGGTTTCCGGTGGGCCAGAAAGGTAAGGGAAAATCCTGCAAAAACAATAAAGGCATATCACGGATCGAATGAGAATTTCAATTCATTTTCTAAAGAGGGAAAAGGAACTTATGACGATTCGTTGGGGTTCTTTTTTACCAGTTCAAAATTTGATGCTGGGTTTTACGGGGACATTGTTTACTCCGTTTCTTTGTCATTTGAAAATCCATATATTGTAAAATGGTCTGACATCACAGAAGAGTTGGGAGGAGATCGGCAATTATCTCCTTGGTCATTTGGAATGAAAACATTGATTTCAAAAGGATATGACTCCGCAATCGTAATGGCGGATGCGAAGTCAAAAAAATATGGAGAAGAATATGACGATCACGAATTTCAATACAATCAGTACATCGCATTCAATCCGAGCCAGATAAGAATACTCAAAAAAGAAAAAGCGACATGACCGAATATCAAAAAGGGCAGTCGCTCCGGATCATCGACGTGGTGATCCTCGCGCCGTATCTGATCTATCTCTCGCGCAAACTCCGCGAGCCGCACCGGAGCATCCTGCTGGTCACGGGTATCCTGACAGCGGCATATAACGGGCGGAATTATCTTTTGAATCTTGAGCGGGAAAAAGTTCCGCCTGCACCGGCGCTGACCGGCTGAATGTTTCCGAGGGCCGTGCCTTCGGGAGGAGTTTGCGGCGATGGGAAATTTCAGAAGCGATAGCGAAAGAGCGTTGCTTGCGCGACGTAGAATCGTCGAGCTTGGGTGGCGTCTTTCGGTAGCGGAAGCCAGAAGGAACCGCGAGATGCGGCAACACGACGTGGACGCGGTCCCGCTTGAGCCGGAACGGCCCGACCATCCAGACGTCAAGATCCTGCGCGTCGATCGCCCTCACGGCAAAAAAATACCCCCTGCCGGATGATTAGTCCAGCAGGGGGTATCAGGGTCAGAGATCACTAACCCACGCGATGGCGTGATATCTTCCCTCCATATCCATAGCCCACACCCGTCCGTCTTCAATCTTCCGGATCGAGTATGCGCTCTCCCAGACTTTTCTGGGAATTGAATTTATTTTTTCCTGCATTGTCATGGTACCTCCTTTCTATATGGCAAATGCTCCGGCGGTGTCCTTGTCGTTGAGCATATTCAGGTTGCCCAGCTTGTTGCGGACAGCCCGACATATCTGCTGTTCGATCGTTCCGGCCGCGTAGAGCAGTCGTTGGGTGGACCGCCCGCCGCCGGCGCGGTTGACGCGGCCCAGCGCCTGCACCACCTCCACCGCCGAAAACGACGGGGAGATGAGCGCGAGGCGGTCGCGTTTCCCGTGCAGGGAAATGCCGACGCCTCCGGCCTGAATCGCGCAGACGATCACGTTCGACTTGTCGGCGCGGAATTCCCGAATGACGTTCTCACGCTCCTCGGGATCCTGCCCTCCGTAGATCGCGCCGCAGTTGAACTTGGACCGGATGTAGTCGAGCGTCTCGCGGAAGCAGACAAAGACGGCCACCGATTGGCCCTCCTCGATCGCGTCCTCGATCATCTCGACCATCGCGTGCGCCTTGATCATTTCCGCCTCCCGCCTTGCGGCAAGGATGGCGGTCATGGCCGACGGCGCGTAGTTCGCGGTCTCCGCCTTGATCCGTTCGACGCGGGCCAGAAGATCGTCGAGGATCTTCTTCACCTTGGCGCCGCAGTCGATCAGGTCCGCGGAGATGATCGTCTCCGGAAAGTTTTTCACGGCATTTTTCCTGACACGCACCCCGCGGTGCATGAAGATCTGCGCGTGCAACCTTTCCATCGTCCGGTGGTTCTGGTCCCAGTTCCAGCCGTTCCATTGATCTTGGTAACAGCCGAGGTGCCGGATCCAGTCCCACCAGTTTTTCCCGTTGTGGAGGCCAAGCGTGTACCCGACCGCGCGGAGGTGCAGGGGCGATTCCGCGATCGTCGCGGAGATCATCACCACCTGATACCCCTGACGCTTCGCCATCACCAGCAGTTTGGCGTTGAGCGTCATGTCGGCGGACCGGCAACGATGGGCCTCGTCGAACACGATGATCGTGTCCTTGGGGAGTTTCCATTCCGGCCATCCGTGTTCGCCCCATGCGATCACGCCTTCACGGGTCCTTTTCAGCGACTCGTAATTGCGCGCATCGACAAGGTGCGCCCCCAGATGCTCCGCGGCCTCGCGCCAAGACGGGATCACCGCCTTGGGACATACCGCGAACACCGGCTGGGCCGCGGACCTCGCGAATCCGCACGAGATGTAGGTTTTTCCCACTCCCGTGTCGGACGCGTCGAGCAGTCCGCGCATCCCTGCGCGGTGCGCCGCCAGCATTTTCCGCACCGGAACCACCTGCCAGTCGAGCAGTCCCTCCGAATCGATCTCCGGAAGATCCAGCGGCTGGTCAGGCTCCTCCGCTTTGGGCGTGTCGCCTCCCTCGAGCCACCACGTCACCATCCAGCGCTCCTGAAATTTGCCAAGTTTCACCCCCGCCTTGCGGAGTTCGTCCTTGGCGCGCCGCCAGAGCGAAAAGAATTCGTCCGTTGGCGCGGCACGACGAACAAGGGTGACCCCATTGCGCGTCGCGACGCTTTCCACCGGCGACCAGTTCAGGATCTGGTCGATGCGGATTCCCTCGATCAGGATGGCGCTCATGGTTTTTCCGGTTGCTCCTTGTTGGCCTCGGTCTCCAGCTCCGGCTTTTTCTCCATCGCGTCGGCAATCACGTTGCCGATGAGGACAAAAAGACCGAATGCCGGCGATGCCTCGAGTTGTTTTGGATCCACCTTTTCGAAGGGCGGATTGGAAACGGAGTACCATTTCAGTTTCGGTTCCCCGTTCTCTTCGATGTCCTCGATGACGAGCGTGATCCTCATCGCGCGTCCTCGCGGCGCGCAACGTAGCGCGGTTTGTCCTGATCCTTGCGGACGGACGTGTTGACCTTCACTCCGCGCTTCTCCCCGTAGCCGTCGCGCCAGCGCCGGTTTCTCATCGTGTTCTTGTTAGCCATTTTTGTGTCTCCTTCTTTTTGCCATGCGGCCGTTCCGCCTTGCGGCGGCGGCCTTGCGCGGTGATTTCATCTTGCCGCCGCGCCTTCCGCACTCGCGGAAAAACGTCTTCCAGTCGCCGGCCGGATTTCCGGCGTTGCGGCTGGGCGGCCATGTCCTGTCACTTAACTCTGTCATGTTTTTTTGGAGCCTTTCCCTCCGGTTGGGATTTCACAACCTCCCCGAGGCGGGAGCGGTTGGAACGCTCCCACTCGGCGAGGGACCTTTCTATCCACCACCACCCGATCGCCGCCCCCGAGATCGCCCCGAGGATGTAGATCGCGACGGAATAGGACAGCACGCGCAGGAATGATCCGGCGCTCACGAAACAAGGCCGACGATTTCCTCGGCCTTTTTGACCAGCGCCACGTTCACCCTCGCCAGCGTGTCGATCGCGCTGACCGAGCGGAACGGGATCCGCTTGCCCGTTTCCTCGTTGATCGCACCCTTCCGGAACGGCCGGAGGATGTTTTCCTGAACGACGTTGAGCGTCGTCCAGAGATCGTAGTTGCGGTCCTCGGCGCGCCGCCAGTTTGACAGCACCGCTTCGGCATCCACCGCCCACTTGGAGCGGCTTTCGCCAAAACGCGCCGCCAATCCGGCCTCGGCCAGCTCAACGCGCTCGTCCATTTTCGTGCTGAACTTGGACCAGTCGCGGGCCTGCCGGAGGGTTTCCGGCATCTTTGCCGCAACCAGCGAGATCGCGTGGAGGATGCCCTCCTCGGCGTTGCCGGTGTGCCGCGTCCGGCATTTCACCTCGAGCATCGCGTCGAACATGATCTCGTTCGCGCAGGCGCCGCGGTACAGGCCGATGCGGGCCTGAGCGGAGCCGCGGCCCGCGTGGGCGTTGAGGAACTGGATGTAGGGTTTGACCCCGAGATCCCCGTCCTCGAGGTCCGGACGCGAGAGAAGCACGCTATGCCGCGTGAAATTCCTCATGCCCTCCTTCCTCGTTCCGCCCTGCTTGCCGCCCATCAGCGTCCACCCGTCGCGGATCATCGTCTCCGCGATGCGGCGGGTACTGACGAGCGAGTAACGCTCGGAGCAGGATTCGTGGATGGTTTCGTTGGCAATCGCCGGAGCCACCGACATCAGGTCGGCCAGCGAGTTGGTGTAGTGTATCTTGGTTTTCATGCTGTTGTTTCCTTTCGTTTATTTTATGGTTTTGCCCTTCGAGGGAAGGGCGTGGATGTAGTTGAAGATCCAAGTTGAAACGTGCCGGTCAACGCGCTGGACAAACTCATCGCTCACGCGGGTGAATTTGTGGGCGCGTTTTTTGGCAAGATCGAGCGCGAGGCGCTTGACCGCTTTTTGCACCACGATCATTTGGATTCCTCGCTGATCCGGATGGTCTTGAAGCTGGTGACCTTCGCGTGCATCAGGAACCAGCGATCGCCCAGCTCGTCGCGGATCACGTCCTGAGGAACGTGCTTGCGCGTTTCGTGGGCGATGGACAACCGGATCTTGCCGTTGTCCGATTCGAGATCGATCCGATCGACCCCGAAATCCTTGATCCGGTCCGCGAGTTTCCCGAGCCGCGCAAGCGGTTCCGAGAGTTCGCGTTTGAGGTTGACGTACTCGAGCGCCGCGGCGCGCGCGGCATTCATGGGTTTCTTCATGTCTTGTGTCCTTTCGTTGTTGTTTTTGAGCTGTCTCATCAGGCCGCGTTTGCTCATGTCGCGGCGACCCCCTTGCGGGGGTTTCGACTTCAGACCTTGATCCGCCGGAGGCGGCCGTTGAGTTCCTCCGCGAAATCGCGGAGATCCTCGAGCGTGAACCGGCTGAAGGATCCGGAGATGCGGTCTTTGATACCTTCCTCCAGAAACCTGCCCAGCGCGTTGCACGCTCCCAGCTCTCGCGAGTTGTCGAGGATGTCTTTGTAACTGAGGTGGATGATGTCGCTCATTAGTTCTGCACCTCCAGAGTTTTCGGATCGAAACCAGTAGCGATCTGATGGATCGTCTGATGGACGATCCGGTAGCGGACGCCGGACGTGTCCGGCTTTCCCATAATCCACGCCATGTCGCTCGACCACTTTTCGTTGTCCTTGAATTTCTCGATGATTTCATCGACCGATTTGCCGCGAATGCTGGTGTACCATTTCTCGCCGTTATCTGTGGTGGACTGCAATTCGTAACGCTCAATGATTTTCGGAGTGCTGTATGACTGATTTTTGATTTCAATTTTTTTGAGTTTCATTTTTGTGTTTCCTTTCGCTTGGGTTTTTTTGATCCATCACCAGATGAATCATTACCGCGCCGCCGTCTATCGCAACGGCGCGGTGTATGGTTCACCTTCGTCTATGACTTTTCGTAGTCTGTCGGTTCCCCGACTCCGCGCACCTGCGAGCTGTGGGCCTCTATTTTTACCTCCCCCGCATACCTCCTACTGATTGGCCGTCGGCCGTTCGGAGAGACTGCGAAAAGGTAGGGATCGGCGAAGGGTAAGCGGCCGGCGCCTCATAGTCGGGTGGCAGTCCCCGCGCCGGTAGCCTATCCAGACCCCCTGAAAGAACTGAGCCAAGCGTAGCCCAACCCCCTTGGGATGTGCAACAACTATTTTTGTACCCCCTACCCACTACGGGCCGGCCCCGAGGCCGACTCCAGGCCCAAGGGCCTTGGGTAGGGGCGGGGGCGGTGG
>RGVZ01000301.1 GCA_010029825.1 bacterium
TGGCGCGGATTTTTTTCCGGCGGCGAGTTCGCGTCCGGCCTTCATCGCCTTGTTCAGGGACGCGAGGGCAGCGGCTGTATTGAAATCATCGGACATGGCCTTGTGGAATTCGCCGATGAGCCAGTGATGATTCAACGGATCTGCGGGGGCGGATACTTTTTCGGGGGCCATCTGGTTCAGCAAATCCAGGGTCTCGTAAAAATAAAGTAGGCGCCTGTGGCACTGCTGGAACACGGCCTTCGAGAAATCGACGTTGGACGAATAGTGGTATTGCAGGATGCCAAATCGCAGCACTTCCGGGGTCCACGACTTCAGGAAATCCTGGATCGTGATGTGATTGCCGAGGCTCTTCGACATTTTCTGTTTTTCGATCGTCAAGAGGCCGCAGTGCATCCAGCACGACGCGTAGGGTGCCTTGTTGGCGCTCTCCGACTGGGCGATCTCATTTTCGTGATGCGGAAAAACAAGGTCGCGCCCGCCGCCATGAATTTCGAACGAATTGCCGAGGTATTCCTTGCTCATCGCGCTGCACTCGATATGCCATCCCGGGCGGCCGCGGCCCCACGGGCTGTCCCAACTGGCGTCGGGGACGTCGTCCTTTTTCCACAGGGCGAAGTCGAGCGGGTCTTCCTTGTCGCCTTGAACGAGATCGCGCGTGCCGCTGCGAAGTTCATCCGGGTTGCGGCCCGATAATTTGCCGTAATCGCTTTTGCGGCGCACGCGGTAGTAGACGTCGCCGGATTTCGTGGCGTAGGCGGCCTCGTCGCGGATCAGGTCTTGAATCATGTGGACGATCTGCGGAATCATTTCGGAGACGCGCGGCTGGTGATCCGCCGGGCGTACGCCGATGGCCTCCATGTCGCGGTCGGAGGATTCGATCATGTCCTGGGCGAGGCGCGCGGGCGACATGCCGCGTTGTTTCGCGCGGTCGATGATCTTGTCGTCGACATCGGTGAAGTTGCGGACGTAGGTAACGTCATATCCGGCGAATTCAAGATAGCGCCGGATGACATCAAAGAAGATCGCCTGCATGGCGTGCCCGATGTGACAGTCGTCGTAGACCGTCACGCCGCATGCGTACATCCTGATTTTGTTGCCGGAAGGATCGAGGGACTTCAGCGGTTCCTTGCGCCGGGTCAGGGTATTGGTGACGAGAATTTGCGGCAGTACTGGTTCAGTCATGAAATTGATCCTGAGATTGGCAGCCAGAGTCAGCCACTTTCGTCCCCTGGCATCATCCCCGTTTTGGGGGTACTTCAAAAGCTCTTTTTCCAAACTGCGCCTGTCGTCGGACTGGGCGACAAGTAACCCGGTCAAATGCCTCAAAAAGCATCGTTTGCCTGGATAACCCTGCGCCAGGTGTTAACGAAGGCCTCCTCAGAAAACCTTGCCTTGACCGTCTCTTTTGCGGCTTCTCCGAGTCGCCTCGCGAAATCCGGTTCGCGGCGCAGGTGATGAATATGGTCGAGCAGCTCTTGCTCATCCCGGCCGACAAGGCCATTGACGCCGTGCACGATTGGCGACGTGGGATTTTCAACCGTGACGATCGCCATGCCCATTTTCATGGCCTCCAGCATCGCCGTGTTGTACCCGTCGCCGTGCGGCATCCTGATCGTGTAAAGGTAGATGCGAAATCCGGTTAACAATTCTTGAAAATGCGCGAAATTACGGGGCTCGATATTGAAAGCGATGTTTGGATTGTTACCAACACAATAGATCGGAGCGTGTTTCTGCAGACGCTTGATCATGGCGAGGCCCAGCTCCTCGCCGCGTTCCGCAAGATTGTTGCAAACAATCAGTACGTTGCTTGGATCGTCGGAAATTTCAAGTGCCGGAAAATCTCCCGGCGCGAGCACCGCGCACTCGCCTTTCTCGTTCCATGACTGCTGCTTGAAGTGACTGACCGCAAAAAAACTGGCGTCATGGGTAGCTTTGAAGGTCATCCATGTCAATTTCTTGAAATTTGATTTGACCATGGCGACAGGCGAATGCCTGAAGAGTGGAATGTGCGCCACAAACACATACCGCGGCTTGAAGTAAAACCACATCCAGATCAGGTTTTTGATCGTGTGGCAGATCACAACATCGTAAACGCCGCTTCGCAGACGCTTCTTGATTGCGTCGTCGAACTCCACGACCCGAAAATTTTCGGGGACCGGTCGTGAGCGAACGTTCCAGCTCAAGTCAAGACTGCCCCGTTTTGTCACGACGTCAAACGTGAAGCCCGTCTTGGCCAGGCTCGTCAGGTAGGATTCGTGGTGATTGAACGTCAAAATTTGCATGGTTGAGGGCAAATACCTGTTTTGTTCGCGGACAACCCGAGGTGTCGTCTGGTCGGGTCCATCGAGAGTTCTAAGTGGTCTGGATGATGGCTTTTTTTTTTGATTTCCAAAAGGTTTTTTGTATCGGAGTTCGCGATTTTTTACTCCCCCGCGGATGCCGGGTTTCTTGATTTTGAAAAAAGAGTTCGGTTAACATTTGGTCAGTTCATCGTCTCTTCGTCTTCAATCCCCAGCTTGCGAGGTCACCATGATCAGATTCCACCGCCAAGTGCTGCTATCCGCGGCCGTTGTCGCAGGGGCGACGGCCATTGCCGTATCCTGCGGCAAGAAAAGTGATGCAAAGGAAGAAAGTACATCGGAAAACGTCACCAAGCCGACAGGCGCCTTGACGCTCATGGCAGGTTCCCTGCAGAGCGCCGGAAACGGCATGTCTTCTACGACGGCCCTCGTGACGGATGATGGCATGACCGCAGCCGACTGCGGCGATCACGGCGAAGCGAAGGCCAGAAGCGGTGAGCCTACAAATGGCAGTTCCACCGAGCTTTCCCGCTCGCACGTGCGCTATGCGATCACTCACATGTACTGCATGGCAACCACTGACACAAAAGCGCCGGACTCTTTTCCAGGCGCGTTCACCATGGCGGGTCAACTCGCTTGTTTGATGGAGCCGTACCTCACGTTTGACGGACAGGCACATGACATCACCATCGCCAAAGCAACGTTCCAGAGCTGCTTCGCCGGCGACCCGAACGCGGATGAAGTCATCGCCGGAATTCCGGAGGCCGGAATTCCCGGTAAACTGACCGCAGGCCTTGGCAGTCAGAATCCGATCAATGGCACCAGCGGATACTGGGACGGCGGCATGATTTTCGACCTGAGTGCCTTGGGGATGACCCTCAAGATTCAGTTGAAAGACAGCGATGGCGTCCTGGCCATCGGAATCAACAGCCCGCCGGGTGACAAGACGATTCCCGCCGACGCCTATGTGGCTTCGATCGACAAGACCAATGGCGTCATCCGCATGGAAGCCAAATTCCAGCGCATCCGTACCGCGGACGGCGATGGCAGCAACGGTTGGAACCGCCACACGCGGATCCGCATCAAGGGATCGGTGGACGACAATTTCAAGTTCACCAAAGTTGACGGCGTCCAAGGGATCTACAGCAGCATCTGGAGTGGATCGACTCCGACCTCTGCGTTGACCCAGGGATTTATGTGGACGTTGAACGGGACCGACGCGACGGGATATGCGTCGCGTTATTATCCGCTGGCGACCCCGGCCTCACCAGAACTTGCGGCCAGCTGGACGCCGGTCGTCAATGCATGCAACGGCAAGGCGACTTCCGCGGCGACTTGCACTTCGACGGCTCCCGAGTTGACGGATGCTGGAACGTCGTATGTGATGATTCCGGGCGCGTCTGATTTTGTGAATGCCGAAGACTGGTACGCGGCGACCAATAAACTGACCTACGACACGGTCGGTCTGACGCAGTAAGAGTCGTAGAGAGTGGTAGAGTGGTTGAGTTGTTGAATGAAACACCCCCGGTCTCAGGCGAGGCCGGGGGTTGTTTTTTTTAGATTGTGGGAAATTCAGGCACCTTCCCGCGCAGGATCTGCCATGTCAAACCCCAGCACCACGGATTCATAGCTGGGCGGAGCGCGAGCTGGTGGCTCGCCCCCACAGCCGTCTCATCAGAACCCGCCGTAAGTGAGCCAACGGGAGCCGTTAAAATAAGAAGCGGGTGAATTATTCCTGCTCGCCTTGCTCAAAATCAGATCCCCAGCAGGCATTGAATGACCGGTTACGGTTGGCGTTACACGCGTCGTGAGCGGCCTTTGTTGTGGCGTCAGTCATGTCAAGAGAGACCGTTTCAGTGGTGCCCGAGCAGTCCCATCCTGCCGGCGCGGTGGGAGCAAAAGAGTCGGCCAATTTCTCTGGCAGGCCGGCAGCATCAACGACGATATCAGCCGTTGCAGCGGACTTCGCCACGGTAATTCCGTCTGCGCC
>RGVZ01000302.1 GCA_010029825.1 bacterium
GTGCTCGGCGAGTTCTCCGTCGACGCCATGGTCGAAGGCAACCTGCGCGTCTATGAATCATTGGATCGCTAAGTGCGGTCCTTTAAATTTGACACGACGATTATGGTTATGGTGAGTTTTACACCTCAATCATGAACCGGGCCGGGTTTTTACTCCGGGCCTCTCCTTTGGCATACTGTCCAATAGTCAGCCACTTTGTCGCCTTTCCGTATAACCTTTCCATCTTGGGGAATGCCGCATGACGCAACGCCTGCCCTTCGTCACCGTCGCCGCTTTGTCTGGATTGACCGCTGCAAGCCTTGCACTCGTCCACTGCGGCAAGGAAGACGACAAGACCGCCATCATCAGTTACGACCTCGGTGCGTCAACGGACGGAAATTACGCCTTCGCAACAACCAAGAGCGGCGCCGCGGATGACTTGAAGTTGACCCTGACCAACGACGGCAAGGGACCAGCGTCATCGATGGCGATGGAACTCGCGGCCGTCGCGAAAAACAGCGACGACTCCGAACCGTTTATTTTCAAAGGTGGCACGTATCCAGGAACGGGCGGCACATGCTCGGATTCCCTGGCAAAAGGCGACAGTTGCACAGTCGTCGTCAGTTTCAATCCGGTGACGGCGGCATATGCTTCGGCTGACTATACGGGAGCCATTGCGATTTCATTCAACGACGGCAAGACGTCGCAAACCAAGACTTTCAACCTGACCGGAACGGGAACCCTGTGCGCCGGAGGCGCCGAAACTGCGATCGATCACAGTTCGATCAACACGGGAAGTGCCCGGTCGACTTCGAGCACGGCAACTCGCTTTGCGCAGAGTTTCGTCCTGGGCTCCGAAAAAGACGTGAAAAACGTCATCTTGTCGCAATACAACGGCCAGAATGCCGTGGTCAGTCAGGTGGATGTCGCGATTCACGCCGACGCGTCGGGCATACCCGCAGCAACCGCCCTGCAGACCCTGTCCGGGCTACCGGCCATCCAGGCAGGATCCCGTTCGTGGATCACCTACACAATGCCCCGGCCGGTCACCGCCTCAGCCGGGAGTCGCTACTGGATCGTTGTCAGCTACGGCATGACCAGCGCAGATTTGACCTATATCGATGTCGCCAGCACGGACTACGCCGATGGCGCGTACAAGTATTCCAACGACAGCGGCGGAACGTGGATGACGCCGGGGGCTTCGACGGATCTCGCGTTCAAAGTCGAGACGTGCAAGTAACAGAATCTCTGGTCCAACCAGTTACAACCAGCCGGTTTTTCAGGGTTATTTCTCTGACGTCGATTTTACCTCAATTCCCCTGACCCGGGACCGATGGACCCCCTCAACAGAATTGAATCAGTCACCCGGGGGTCGTTCAATGTCAATCATTCGCACCAGAATTCTCCAGATCGCAGCCCTGTCAATCCTCGCCTCCTGCGGCGAACAAAAGGCCACGGTTGGCGGGGATAAAGCCGATTCCGTGCCGGAAACATCCGCCAACACTTCAGACTCGATCGGCAAACGCCTTGGCATCAAGATGCCCGCCACCGCAGTGGACTTCACGCAAATCCCGGCGCGGGATCCTGATCGCGCAGAAGTTTTTACGATGTCCGCGTCTCGTGACGGCAACTCCGTCGCCCTGCGGACTCCCAATACCATATTGCTTCTCAATGGAGCCTTTCAGACGGAAAAGGAAATACCAGCGGATTTCCTGATCAACTCGACGTCGGACTACTACCTGCGGTATGGACTCAATTTTGTCTTCGACATCCAGAGCGTGCTCGCGGACACCTCAGGCAACTTGAAGTACCTGTTAAATGCCTACCGGATCACCAAAGGACACGCAAACTTCGGCCAACGGGAATCTCGGGCGATCCTGGACCTCCCGAACGGCGAAATCCTTTATGATGTCGATTCGCTGGGCGACCAGATTGTGGGTGTGACCCGTCATGCAGTTGCTAGTCCCGTCCGCATTTATGCATTCAACTCCGCCGGACTCAGGGTGCAGTCGCTGAATATAACCTCCATGACGTCCGGAACCTTCGTGAACAACGTTGTCGCTATCGGTGGCACAGCCGCCGGGGGGACCAACTCCGCAAAAATCAACGAATACTGGGTCTATGGTCCTGATAACGTGCAGCCGCAGACCACCGTTTACCGAATTGCGGCAGAGGGCAAAGACGCCGGCAAATTAATGGGTAAATGCACGCCGGCCAGTTTGCTGCTGACGGAGCGTACCCCGCGCAGTTAAGTGCGTATGAAATCCCTTATAGCGCCTCCGTGGCAAGTAGTGAGGCAGGACTCCCGATTGCGGACTCGACAAAAGTTACGAGCATCCCGAATTTTGAGCGGCACTTTGAAAGACAGACTTTGACAATATTGGGTGGGGCCTTCTTCAAACTTCAACCGGGTACCAAACCATGGCAGTTACCCGGAAGACGCTCGTCGACAATCGACGTTGTAAACCAATCCAGCGGGTCCACCGTCCGGACTTTTTCTTTTAGCTCGATCATGTGCTGCAATTTTATTCTTCCATTGTCCGCGGGGACCAACATAGATGTTGCCACATTTCAACTTGTCCATAACCCCGGGGGCGACCTCAACGAAGATCCACCCCTGATGTTCAGGACAAGAGGCGATCAGACCGTCCCGGTCACCGGACTGTCTTCGGACGCCATGACGTTTTTGAGCTCCTGGACTTCGGGACTTCAGTCGGCCGTCATTCCGGGAGAATTCACCAATGGGTCGAGGAAGATCCTGTTCTTCTCCGGCAATGCGCAGTCCACCGAAAGTCCTGCATTCGGGATCGTGACTCTGCAATCTTCCGGGGCCTCGGCGGAATTCGCCGGACCTTTTCCTGTATCGGGACTTCCAACGCACACGGTCTTCCCTGGACTTGCTGTTTCGCGGAATGGCGGCCAAATCGTGGCTTATCTCGGGACAATAATCCCCGGTGTCGTGGCGAATCGATCGACCGTTACGATTCGATCGATCAACCTCACAGCCGCTGCAGCGACCGCGCCCGGCTCGACTTTGGACTCGCCTTTGACAACGTCCGTTGTCTTTGATGCGAAAGATATTCCGTATGCGTCCTATGTCGACAGCATACGCGTCCAGGGTAATTTCCTTTATGGGTTTATTCTCGATTCAGCTCCCGATGATTCTGGTCATAAAGCGTCAACGCTCATAAAGTCCGACTTGAACGCACCTGGCGCAAAGGCAACTTTGATGCCATTAACCAAATCTGTGATCGATGCCCTTGACTTGACTGGTACGGTGTTTGGGTTTCAGATCGCGACGGAACCCGACAAACAAGGAAATCAGGTTCCTTATGTTTTCAACACTCTTGCAGACGGGTCCATCGTGGAAATCCGGAAGGACGCGAAAACCAACGCACTCTCGGACTTGACGTACTGGCTTCGCCCGGAGGGCGGTATCCTCAAGTTTGGCCCAGTCTCCATCTTTTTCGAATGGTTCTTGGCGGGTGACACATTTATTGGCAGCCCGGCCCCCGGACAATTGGTCTTGGCGACCAAAGATCAGATCCGGAAAAGTTACGTCCAGTCCAAGACCTTGCCCTCGGAATTTGCGGGAGCGAAACAATATCGCATCGCGTATCTGAATCGTGGCAATTTTTTAACAGCGGTTATTTCTGGCGACCGGATTGGACTGGATCCGAGGAGCGTCAAGTCCGGAGCCACGACCGTAAGTTGTCCGGGATTTGAAGCAAAAGTGTCCCCGGATGGGAACTTCGTGGTTGAGAAGGTGACGAAGACGAGCGCCGGGAAACAGAATGTCTCCAGGCAGATCGTTTGGAGGGCCACCACGACGCCGGTGAAGGGATCGTTTCTCGACTTCAACGCGCAAAATGGACGCATTGCGCTCCTGGACCCCTATTGGCAGGTCATCTGGGACAGCGGGACCGGGGGCAAGGGAGCAGCTAAACTGGTTATGCAGAGCGACGGGAATCTCGTTGCATTGGACGCGACCAAGAAGGCGCTCTGGGACTCACGCGGGTGCTTGTTGGGCAAGTGCACCAACACCAACAAACTGGTCCCTGCCGCTTGTGAAAAGTAAGACAACTCATCCCGGGACGAGTTCGGACATGACTGCGAAGGCGCGACATGAAAATAAAAAATCCCCTCTCGTGCGAGAGGGGATTTTGTTTGGAGGAGAGGATCCTTCGGCCCTTCGGGCCTCAGGATGACGAGACCGGCTCAGGATGACGAGACCGGCTCAGGATGACGAGACCGGCTCAGGATGACGAGACCGGCTCAGGAT
>RGVZ01000303.1 GCA_010029825.1 bacterium
CGAACTCGTCCCGGGACGAGTTCGGGTCAACCAAAACGCCCGCTGATATAGTTCTCGGTCTCTTCCCGGGCGGGGGCGTTGAAAATCTGGCTCGTCTCGCCGTGTTCCACCAGTTTTCCCATCAGGAAGAACGCCGTCTGGTCTGAAATCCGGGCCGCTTGCTGCATGTTGTGCGTCACGATGACGATGGTGACGGACTTTTTGAGCTCCGTCATGAGTTCCTCGATCCTGCCGGTCGAGATGGGGTCGAGGGCGCTTGTCGGTTCATCCATCAGCAAAATTTCGGGCTGGACTGCCAGGGCACGCGCGATGCAGAGACGCTGCTGCTGACCGCCCGACAGGCTGGTCCCGGGCGCGCGCAGCTTGTTCTTCACTTCATCCCACAGGGCGGAGCGGCGCAGGGCCGTCTCAACGCGACTCTCAATCTCAGCCCTGGAAAATCCCCCACGCAGCCTCAGGCCCGCCGCGACATTTTCCGCGACGGTCAGCGTCGGGAACGGATTCGGTTTCTGGAAAACCATGCCGATCGCCGAGCGCACCGCGACCGGGTCCACATTGTCCGCGTAGATGTCCTCGCCCTTGTAAAAGACGCGCCCCTCGACGCGCGTGCTGTCGATCTCCTCGTGCATGCGGTTGAGGCACCGGAGAAATGTGGACTTCCCGCATCCCGATGGGCCGATGAGCGCGAGCACATCGCCCTTTTTCACGGCGACATTGATGTCCTGCACGGCCCTGTGCGATCCGTACCACGCGGATACATGTTGTGCCTCGAGGATGGTTGTTTTCATGATGCCTTTCCCCCGGACCTTCCTTGTGACCGGCTTTTATTTCGCGCCGCGCTTGAGCAGGAAACGCG
The DNA here is from genome assembly GCA_010029825.1 of bacterium. Classification (GTDB taxonomy): domain Bacteria; phylum Bdellovibrionota_B; class Oligoflexia; order Oligoflexales; family RGVZ01; genus RGVZ01. Next base: position 857 of record RGVZ01000303.1, read on the forward strand.
ACAACAAGTTGATCGCGAAGACGACACTGACGAGGACAACGCTGCCGGCCCATGCCAGGCGGTGCCATTCCTCGTAAGGACTGATCGCGTATGTGTAAATCTGGACCGGCAGCGACGCCACCGGTTCACTCAAGCTCTTTGTCCAGTACTGGTTGTTGAACGATGTAAACAGCAAGGGCGCGGTTTCGCCCGAGGCGCGGGCGATTGCCAGAAAGACACCGGTCGCGATGGCGCTGCGTCCCGCGCGAATGATCAGGCGCAGGAGCACTTTCCACCGAGGCAGGCCGAGAGCCAGCCCCGCCTCACGAAGTTGCCCTGGAATCAGGCGCAGGATCTCCTCGGTTGTCCGGCTGACAACCGGCAGCATGATGATCGCCAGCGCCGCGCTGCCCGCCCAGGCGTTGAATCCGCCCATCGGTACAACGAGGACGGCGTAAGCGAAAAGCCCGATGACAATCGAAGGCACCCCGGTGAGCAAATCGATGACAAATCGCAACGCGCGCGCCAGTTTCTGGTGCGGAAATTCAGCGACGTAAAGGCCGCACAAAAGTCCCGGCGGAATCGCCATCAGTCCAGAAATAATCACCATCAAGAGACTGCCCGTGATGGCGTTCGCCATACCACCGCCAAGTTCGCCGGCCGGCGCGGGAAGTTTGTAGAAGAAATCCAGGTTGAGTGCCGGCATGCCCGCGCGCGCGATGTACGAGAAGACGAGGATCAGCGGCAGGATCGCGAACCCGGCCAAAATGGCGATGATGGCGTTTGCCATCACGGACTTGAAATGACGCCGGCGCTGGACGCGAGGCAAGCCTTCAGACATGGGTCTTGGACTCCGTGCGCTTGATGATCCAGCGGGCTCCAATGTTCACAATTGAACTGACCAGCAGCAATACGAGACCGATCGCCGCGAGCGCGCTCAGGTGCGCGTCGCCCTGGGCTTCCGCGTATTCGTTGGCGATGACACTCGCCATGGTCGCGGCAGGCTTGAACAGCGAGATGGAAATGGCCGGGCGGTTGCCGATGACCATCGTGACGGCCATTGTTTCACCGAGGGCGCGCCCGAGACCGAGGATCATCGCGCCAAAGATACCACTGATGCTGGTCTTGAGGACAGCGAGGCGGATCGTTTCCCACCGTGTCGCGCCCAGTCCGGTCGCCGCCTCGCGCAGCGGATCGGGAACGGAACGGAAAACCTCGCGGCAAACAGCCGTGATCGTCGGCGTTATCATGACGGCAAGGACCATCGCCGCCGTCAGCATGCCGAGGCCAAACGGCGGGCCGTCAAAGAGCGGCAGGAATCCAAGATGGCCGTTCAGGAGTGGATGGACGTATTCGCGCACAAACGGCGCCAGGACGAAAATTCCCCAGATACCGTAAACAACACTCGGAATGGCGGCGAGCATCTCAATCAGGAAGGCGATCGGCGCGCGTATGCCACGCGTCGCGATGTCGGTCAGGAACAAGGCGGCGCCGATGCTGACCGGCGCGCTCATCAGCAGCGCGAGAAGGGACGAGACAAGGGTACCCCACAGGAACGGCAGCGCCCCGAACTCGCCGAGCACGGGGTCCCACGCGGTGCGCCACACGAAAGCGGCCCCCGCGACGTGCAGAGCGGGCATGGCGGATTTCCAGAGAAACCAGGTCAACGCGAGAAACCCGCTGATGACCGCCAAGGCCAGCGCGCGCAGTGTCAGGTTGAAAACGTCGTCTGATCTCACTTGAATTTGATTTTCCTGATGCGATCGAGGGCGGCGGTCCGGACTTCTTTCGGCAATGCCGCGTAATTCAGTGATTCGGCTGTATTTTGCGCCGTGTCACCCATGGCCCACTTCAAGAACCCGGCGAAGGGCCCCGCCTTGCCTGCCGCCATGTTTTCCGGGACCAGCAGCCAGGTCATGGAGGAGATTGGGTACGCGCCTTTGCCCGGCGAGTTCACCAGGCTCAGTTTGAAATCCGCGGCGATGATCTCTTTGGTGCGTGCTTTCGCGGCAGCCGAAACGGCCGCGTTCGATGGCGTCACGAATTCTCCCGTGGCGTTCTTGATCGCTGCGACCGGAAGTTTGTTGGAAACGGCATAAACAAGCTCGACATAACCGAGGGTGCCCGGGTTCTGCTTGATCATGCCGGCGACGCCGGCGTTGCCCTTGCCGCCCAGTCCGGTCGGCCACTTGACCGATTTTCCCTGACCGACTTTCGTTTTCCACTCCGGGCTGGTTTCCGTCAGGTACCCGGTCATGATGGCGGTCGTGCCACTGCCGTCGGACCGGTAGGCGATCATGATCGCGAGGTCAGGCAATTTGACGCCAGCATTGGTAGCGGTCACGCGCGCGTCGTTCCACTTGGTGATCTTGCCGAGAAACATGTCCGCGATCACGTCCGGCGCGAGGTTCAGCGCTGGACTTCCCGGCAGGTTGTAACTCAGCGCCACGGCTCCCATTGCTGTCGGGATGTGATGGACCTGCGCTTTCGCCTTGGCCGACTCCTCGGCATTCATGGGTTCGTCAGAAGCGCCAAAGTCGACCGTTCCGGTCAGGAGTTGCCGGATGCCGCCGCTGCTGCCGACGCCCTGGTAGTTGATCGCAACGGACTTGTCGATCGCGCGGTAATCGCTGAACCACCGCGAGTAGAGCGGTTGGGGGAATGTCGCGCCCGCGCCGTTGATCAGGGTTTCACTTTTGGCTAAGGTGGCGGGCGTCAGGCCCATGAATCCGAAAGTAACGACGGCGGCGATGGATCTGTTCATGATTTTGGCAAGCATGACTGCTCCGGAAATCGAGTGGCATTCGGTTAGTGATTGTTTGACGAGTTGATCGTGGACCTGAGACGTTGTACCAAATCGAAGCGGGCTGGGGTACGGCTTTAACAAGTTCTTAACAAATTCAAGGCGTGGCCTGAAAATGGCAGAAAAACAGCACATCCTGGTGGTTGAGGACGAAACCGACATTTGCGAGCTGTTGCAGTACGTGTTGGAGCGGGAAGGTTTCGATGTCACGTGCGTCGCCAACGGCCAGCAAGCCTTGGACGCTTCTCGCGCCAATCCTTTCACGCTCGCGGTGCTCGACATCATGTTGCCCGGCATGGACGGCTTGACGTTGTGCCGGAAGCTTCGCGAAGACCCCGTCACCCGGGCCATGCCAGTGGTGATGCTGACGGCTCGCAGTGAGGAGAGCGACGTGGTCGTGGGCCTCGAAGTGGGGGCTGATGATTATTTGAGCAAACCATTCAGCCCCAAGGAACTGGTTGCCAGGATCCGGGCGGTGCTGCGTCGCGTGAATGACCGGACCGTCATCCCGGCCGATCGGGAGCCGGTGGTTCTCAAGCCC
>RGVZ01000304.1 GCA_010029825.1 bacterium
GCAACAATATTTGTTGCGGTTGCATTAGACGCATTTATAGTTCCTACACTTATATTTGTGTTTACAAGATTTGTTGATGTAATATTTGTGGTTGTAAGAGTTCCTGAAAGACTGATATTTCCACCAGTCATTGTTGTAGTAGAAATAAGAGTAGATGCAACTGTACCAATTGCGCCATACGGTGCATATATATTGCTTGAACTTAAGTTTGTAGCAACAATATTCGTAGATGTTGCATTCGTACTGTATAATGCACCTGAACTTACGGATGTTGATGCAAGAATTGACCCAGTTGTAACACTTGTAGTAAATATGGCATTAGCAGAACTTAATGCTGTAGCAACAATATTTGTTGCGGTTAAGTTTGCACTATAAAGAGCACCAGTTGTTAATGATGTAGTTATATTCGCACCGCCACTTACATCTAATTTAAATCCTGGATTTGTTGTACTTATACCTATATTTCCATTTGTAGTCATTATTATTGAACCTATTGTATGACTATTAAATGATGCTACAATACTTCCATTCGTGACAATAATTGAAGATGTTGTTAAATTAGATAACATAGCATTTGTTGATGTTAGATTATTACTGTAAAGTGCACCGGAACTTATAGATGTTGAAGCAAGTAATGATGGAACTGTAATACTTGTAGTAAACATTGCATTAGCAGAACTTAATGTTGTATGAACGGCATTTGTGATTGTACTATTTGTACTATATAATGCACCCGTGGTTAATGATGTACTAACATTCATTGTACCAGATACATCTAGGTTATATACTGGCGTAGGAGTATTTATACCTACATTTCCATTCGCCCTTATTGCTAATGGTGTAGATCCAACACCATATATTGACATTGTTAACGAATTCGCTGTATTCCCCATACTTACATTATTCCAATTCATTTGGAATGCATTATTATTACTTAATGCCGTACCACCCATAAATGGTACACTAAAAGAGGATGATGTAGAATTAAATGCACCAAGAACTGCATTATTCGCAGCAGTTGCAGTATTTGAGAATTGATATGCAGGTCTATAATTCGTTGTAAATGAAGTAGATGCAGTCATATTGGTTATAACAGTATTAGTAGAAGAGAAGTTTGATGCAACAATATTTGTTATTGTACTATTTGTACCTTGAATAGATGCAGAGCTTACAGATGTTGACGCAAGAATAGATGAAGTTGTAATACCAGTTGTAAACGCAGCTGTACCAGCGCTTAATGTTGTATGAACAGCATTTGTTATTGTACTATTTGTACCTTGAATAGATGCAGAGCTTACAGACGTTGACGCAAGAATAGATGAAGTTGTAATACCAGTTGTAAAAGCGGCTGTACCAGCACTTAAAGCAGTTGCAACAACATTTGTTATTGTACTATTTGTACCTTGAATAGATGCAGAGCTTACAGACGTTGATGCAAGAATAGATGCAGTTGTAATACCAGTTGTAAACGCTGCTGTACCTGCACTTAACGCTGTAGCAACAACATTCGTTGAAGTAGCATTTGTACTGTAAAGCGCACCTGAACTTACTGATGTAATTGCTTGGACTGATACTGCAGTAATATTATTTAGATTTGCACTACCTGAACTAATAGCCGTTCCAACAATATTCGTAGATGTAATGTTTGTACTATATACAGCACTTGAAGAGTATATATCTCCAACCACATGTAATTTATATCCAGGACTTGTTGTACTAATACCAACATTACCACCAGTTGTAAATATTGTTCCAACAGTATTTGTATTAGAAGTAGCAGTAAGCCCACTGTTAATAATCACATTACCACTTGTGTACAGAATAGCATTACCAGTTGTATTCGCCCATTGACTTGATATATATGCAGAACCATTTTGGTAAAGATTTCCTGTAAAGTTAATGCTTCCAGTAGTTAAGTTACCTACATTAAGAGTACCACTACTTAAGTTAGTAATAACTCCATTTGTCGATGTAATATTAGTACTGTACAAAGCACCTGAACTGACTGACGTTGATGCAAGAACAGTTCCAGTTGTAACTCCAGTTGTAAATGCCGCAGTACCAGCACTTAAAGCCGTAGCAACAACATTTGTTGAAGTAGCATTTGTACTGTATAATGCGCCTGAACTTACTGATGTTGACGCAAGAATAGTTCCAGTCGTAACTCCGGTAGTAAATGCAGCAGTACCAGCACTTACACTTGTACCAACAATATTTGTAGCCGTTACATTTGTACCATATAATCCACCTGAACTTACAGATGTTGATGCGAGTATTGATGCCGTTGTAATACCTGTAGTAAATACAGCCGTACCTGAACTTAATGATGTTGTATTCACAGTTCCAGTTGATACATTTGTAAATATAGCATTACTGGCACTTAATGCAGTAGCAACTACATTTGATGATGTTGCATTTGTACTGTATACACTAGTCGCATTTACAGTCGTTGATTGAAGAGATGGAACAGTAATACTTGTAGTAAACATTGCATTACCAGCACTTAAAGCCGTTGCAACAACATTTGTTGATGTCGCATTTGTACTATAAAGACCACCTGAACTTACTGATGTTGACGCAAGAATAGACGCAGTTGTAATTCCCGTTGTAAATGCAGCAGTACCCGCACTTAATGCAGTAGCAACAACATTTGTTGATGTAGCATTCGTACTGTAAAGCGCACCTGAACTTACTGACGTTGATGCAAGAATAGATGCAGTTGTTACACCAGTTGTGAAGGACGCAGTACCTGAACTTACATTGGTAGCAACCATATTTGTTGCAGTAACACTTCTACTGTATAATGAACCAGCACTGACTGAAGTAGATACTATTATTGTACCTGATGTAATACCACTAGTAAACGTTGCCGTACCAGCAGTTAGTGCACTCGCAATAACATTAGTCGCTGTCATATTCGTAGCAACTAAGGTAGATGTATCAATTGAACCAGATAATAGAGTACCAGTTGTTACATTTGTTTCTACAAGATTTGTAGATGTAAGATTTACAATAGTAAGTGCACCTCCTACATTTAAATTACCAGATATACTTACGTTACCTCCAGTTATAGTAGATGCAGAAAGAAGGGTTGATTCCACCGTTCCAATAGACCCATAACTAGCATATACATTACTAGCACTTATATTAGTACCAACCATATTTGTCGCAGTTACGTTTGTACTATATAAAGCACCAGCACTTACTGAAGTTGATGCTAATACAGTACCAGTTGTAACACTAGTAAATGTCACAGTACCAGCACTTAATGATGTACCTATTATATTTGTTGAAGATACATTTGTAGCATTTAATGTACCCGTATTAATAGATGTTGATGCTAATATTGTTCCAGTAGTAATACCACTAGAAATAATTGCAGTTCCAGCACTTAACGATGAACTAACCACATTTGTCATTGTGTTATTCGTACTTTGAATTGAACCACTTGAAATGCTTGTGGAGACATGTAGTGTACTAGTAGTAATACTACTTGTATTAATTGAACCAGAACTTAAATTAGTGTTAACTACATTTGTTGATGTAATATTCGTAACATTTACACCACTTGCATTAACATCTCCAGTTAATTTCATATTTGAACTTGAAATATTTCCTGATAAATAAGCATCACCACTAACATGTAATTTATATGATGGATTAGATACATTAATACCAACATTTCCACCCGTTGTAATAATTGAACCAATCGTGTTTGCATTTGATGTAGCAATTAAACTATTACTAACTACTACATTACCACTTGTATACACAATGGCACTTCCAGCAGTGTTTGTCCATTGACCAGACATGTATGCAATCCCATTTTGATATAACGTTCCAGTAAAGTTAATGTTTCCAGTTGTTAAATTACCTACATTTAATGTACCTCCGCTTACATTTGTAAATGAACCATTCGTAAATACTGCACTACTTCCACTTACATTTGTTAATTTAACATTTGATACTGTCGCACTACTTACTTGTAATGTACTACCAGTGTAAGATGTAGCACTCACACTACCTCTTACATCAAGCATACTTGTTGGATTTGTAGTATTAACACCTAAATTACCTCCAGTATAGTAAAGATTATTACCACTATTTTGCCATACAGAAGAACCACTGTATGGTGCATTATTTTGATAAAAGTTACCTGTAAAGTTAATATCACCTA
>RGVZ01000305.1 GCA_010029825.1 bacterium
CCGGCAAAAGAAGTGGATGAGGGGGCGGTGCGGGCAGCGGCGGAGGCGGCCCAGATCCTCTCTTTTATCGAGAAGGAACTGCCAAAGGGCTTCAGGACGAAGGTGGGGGAGCGGGGGGTGCGGCTTTCCGGTGGGCAGAGGCAGAGGATCGGCCTAGCCCGGGCTCTGTATCACTGGCCAGAACTGCTGATTTTGGATGAAGCAACGAGCGCGCTAGACAACCAAACCGAGGCAGAGGTGATGAGGGCAATCAATAGTTTGTGTGGCAGGGTCACCATGATCATCGTTGCCCATCGGTTGAGTACAATTGAAGGCTGCCGTGCGCGAATCCGGCTCTCATCAACCGGTTGTGGAATTCTTGAGCAGGAGCCAGGGGCCGCCTGATTCAAATTCCTCCGATTTGCGCTGCTCTTTGCAAGGTTCCGAGACCTGCAAAACTAAACCGCCTAAATTTCATCAAGGTAAAAGCCAGTTATCGCTAAAACGTTTGTAGATAATCAGCAGGCAGAAAATCGTTATGTTTTTTAGGCAACAAATAAAATTAAATTTTAAAAGACATAAAAAACAGTAGCTAAAAACGCTTCTTTGAAAAAACCTATTCGAGTTTTTTTTCTAACATACTATCCGCCAGTACCCACGATGGGAGGTGCAATGGCGTTTTACCGGCATTTTTTTGAGCGGAAGGACTTTGAAGTATTCGTTGCGACCAACGATCCCAACGTGCTGAAGTACCACCTGCCGTGTGAAGTGCTCGTGTTCAACAGGATCCAGTTCTTGCAAAGACTAACGCGCACCCGGTTCTTCCGAATTGCCCATTCTCTACAGCATCTGTTAGAGGGTGAATGTATTCCCCTTGAAGTGCGGGCGAATGCTGCTCGCTTCCGGCCGGATTTAATCTTTACGATTGCCGGATCTTGGGGATCCTGCACGCGACACTAGCTTCAATGATTGGTTCGACTTCAGCATTATCGTGCATCCCGCGCTGCGTTGGTTTTTGGAGCGGCGTTTCCGATCAGTTTACCGAAACTCCGATCTGGCCTTCTGCACCAGTGACGGTATGCGAAAAGCCTTGGGCCCGCACCGCAATGCGCGCGTTCTTTTTCCAAAGGGAGGCGAGCGGCGGACTGCCCCAGGCGAAGCGTCGGCAAAAGTGGAGGAAGGCACGGTTGTTTTTGCCGGGAACCTTGGAAACTGGTATGGCCCGATGCTCGAAAGCCTTGTGCGCGAAAGCGCGATTTCACAAAAAGGTCTTATTTTCCGCATTTTCGGCGACCTCGCCAAATGGAGCGACGAATTCGACAAATTTGCCAGGGCCGGCCAGATCTTTCGCGGGCACCTACCTTTCGAGCAATTGGTCGCCGAGTTGCGCAAGGCGGATGTGCTGCTGCTGATGATGGGTTTTGGCAAAGACTGCGAAATGGTCGAACGCACCAGCTTCAAAACAAAATTCCTTGATTACCTTTCCGTCGGGCGGCCCGTGTTCATCTGGGGGCCCGCCTATTGTTCGGCGGTCGGATACGCGCGCGAGTTCGATTCCGCGGAGGTGTGCACCGATAAAAAACCAGGTACCGCAGCGGAGGTACTCAGGAGACTCGTGGGAAACATGGGGAGGAAGCAACAATTGGTGGAGAACGCCGGCAGGATGTATGCCGACAGGTTTCACCCGGACAGAATTCACGAAGTATTTTTGGGCGGGATGAGAGAACTCGTGGCGCCAGCGGCATGAAAATTGGAATCATCTCGGTAACTAAGTCCCTTCCTTGGGCGGCCCCGGACGAGGTTATGCTCCATTTCGGCGCGCATGCCGCCGATCAGGAGCACGAGATTTATTACTCCGCCCATCCGGCGCTCGAAATCGAGCCGCGTCTTCCCGCGCGGCATCGCAACTCCATTTCGGTCGTGCGGCGACACGCGTTCCGTCCGGCGCGCGTCCACCAGTTTTGGCAAAAGCACTGCAGTTCTTTCCGTGTGTTCGAACGCAAAGCCGTGGACGTGATCGTGGTCAGCGCGGGGTCGATCCTCGACGCGTTTCACCAGCCGGAAATTCTTCTTTACGCCCAGAGGACGAAACTGCCCCTCGTTTACTTTTGTCACGGCCACTCGGCATTTTACGAGATCCCCGATCGCAACGCCCTGCGGGATTTGCTCGGTCGCATGGCGGCGCTTGTCTTCGCCGCCGACGGGAACCGAAAAGATTTGGAGTCCCAGCTCGCCATGGACCTCGGAGGTGCGCATGTCATCCGCAACGCATGCCCCTTCTTTTTGGAGCAGCCGCTCCCATGGCCGGCGGCCGACAGCCCCGCGCGTTTTGCCATCGTTGCCAGATTGGATGCGTTCTGGAAGGGTCATGAAACGCTTCTGCGTGTGCTCTCGACTCCGATCTGGAAAAGCAGAGATTGGCTGCTGGACTGTCGCGGGGAGGGGAAGGACAGGCGCTACATCGGGGAGTTGGCAGCATATCTCGGCATAGCGGACCGGGTGCGTATCGGTGGCCATACCGACGACATCAAGGATGTGTGGAGAAACAACCACGCTTTAATGCTGCCCACCAAAGCCGAAAGTTTATCTCTCGCGCTCCTGGAAGCGATGATGTGCGGCCGTCCGGTCGTGTGCAGCGACGTGGGGGACCTCGGCGTGGTCGTGAAAGACGGCGAGACCGGTTTTCTTGCCAAGGGATCTGGTGGCAACGATCTCGCTGCGGCCATGGAAAAATTTTGGCAGGCCCGCGCCGGATGGCGCGAAATGGGACTTCGCGCGCACCGCATCTCGTGCGTGCTCGTCGAAGAGAATCCGGCGGCGAAACTGCTGGACGTGCTGACGGCGGTTGCCGGCAGTTTCCGTGATCGCGTGCCTGCAAAGAACGACGCTCGTAGATTTTGAAATGAAAATCCGACAGCTTTTAAGGGACAAGCTGGCGCCCATCACAGCCAACTGGATGAGACACTTCGCCTTTGATCCGAAATACTATGAGTTGTGGCAAAGCCACGGGTTCCATGTCTCTAAGGTCGATTTTTACAGTCCCTTGCCCGACACGCGTGAGCTTGGAGAAGGCCTCTTCGTTTCCGAAGTGCCAATGCGCGGCATTGATATCGACATGGGAGCACAATGCGCACTTTTGCAGTCTTTCCGGGATCTTTTCGGTAGTGAATATCGCGCGCTCGAGGACCGCTCCCCCTGTCGCGAGGAACCACGGTTCTACTTCGGCAACGTTTCCTTTGAATCGGTCGATGCCGAGGTTCTCTACTGCATGGTGCGTAGCTACAAGCCGCGCCGCGTCATCGAGGTGGGCAGCGGTTTTTCGACATTGCTGACGGCCGAGGCGCTGGCGGCCAACAAAATCGAGGGCCACGGCGCCGAGTTCACGGCCATCGAGCCGTATCCTCCGGATTTTTTAAATAAGCCGCTTCTCCATCCGGTGAATCTGAAGGCGATGAGGGTCCAAGATGTTCCGCTTGAAATTTTCCGGCAACTGGGCGCGGGCGACATCCTCTTCATCGATTCTTCGCACGTGGTGAAAATCGGCAGCGATACGCATTACGAGTTTCTGCACATCTTGCCCGTGCTTGCGCCGGGCGTTGTTGTTCACGTGCACGATATCTTCCTGCCTCGCGAATATCCGCGGTCATGGGTGCTGGGAGATCATCGCGCGTGGAACGAGCAGTATGTTTTACAGGCATTTCTCACAGGCAACCGCGACTTCGAAGTGATGTGGGCCGGTGCGCTTATGCATTACAGGCATCCGGAGAAACTGCAGACTGCTTTCGGTTCCTACAATCCCACCAAGAATTTACCCGCGAGCTTCTGGATGCGTAAGCGCGGTTGAGTTCGGGCTGGTAAAATAGGTAGCTCCGCGAATCCGTGTGTCGGTAAAAAGTGAAGAGCAACGTGTTGCGTGCTGCAAAAAGGGCGATCGTGAAAAGTTTGCACTTTGCAAACTGACGACTGAAAACCTCATGAGTTGTTCCATCTCAGTCATCATTCCGGCTTACAACCGGGCAAATCTAATTGGGGAGACGCTGCGGAGTTTGCTCAATCAGACGGTGCCGGCGAAGGAGATCGTCGTGGTGGATGACGGGTCGACCGACGGAACGGCAGAATTGGTGGAACGGGAGTGGCGAGTGGCGGGTGAAGAGTTAAGCGT
>RGVZ01000306.1 GCA_010029825.1 bacterium
GGCGAAGGATCCTCTCCCCGTCATCCTGAGCCGCAGGCGAAGGATCCTCTCCCCGTCATCCTGAGCCGCAGGCGAAGGATCCTCTCCCCGTCATCCTGAGCCGAAGGCGAAGGATCCTCTCCCCGTCATCCTGAGCCGCAGGCGAAGGATCCTTTTCTTTGAAGAAAAGATTCTTCGGCCTGTGGCCTCAGAATGACGACACAAGCGCCCTCCGGTTGACGACACAAGCGCCCTCCGGTTGACGACACAAGCGCCCTCCGGTTGACGACACAAGCGCCCTCCGGTTGACGAGGCCGCGTCAGCGGCACTGTGCCGGATCACGAGGGTATGGGATATTGTTGCGGAAGCCGACAAGATGGGCGCTGGGCAGCGCCCCCGCGAGAATTTTCACAGGGTCGACCATGGTGACCGTGCCGTCATCGTTGATCCCAAGCGCATCAAAACCATGCTGACTCCAAACCGGGCGGGTTCTGACCCAGTGATCATCTGGTTCACTGAATACGTTGACTCCAACGTTGCCGGAAGGGTTGGCGCAATCATTCGAGACGGCCACGATGTTGGCGGTTCCGTTGCCATCGACATCCGCGACCACCGGATACTCGTGGGCCGTATAGCTCGTATTCGGCGCCTCATACAAGACTGTGCCACTGGCACCGTCAAACACACGCAGGAACAGCTCGTCGTTGTAGACAACTTCAGTCTTGCCATCCCCGTTGAAGTCAAATGCCGTCGAACCAGTGCGCGCGGACGACGCGTCTCTCGTGGGCCGGCTCCAGAGCAGCGTCCCCGATGAATTGAATACCGCGTAACGCGTCTGACCAGCGATCCCGATCTCCAGGTTCTGGTCTGGCGCTCCGTCAAAGTCCGCGATATTCGGAGGCCCCCCGCCGGCGTCACCGAGGGGCTTCTCAAACAACAGACCGCAAGTATCCGCGCGATAGGCCATCAACTGGACCCCCGGAGATTCCTGAGTCGAAAGGCTCGGTCCCACGACGGTCAGGAAATTGTCGCTCTTCTTCAACCTGGCGATGCCGATGTTCGCGAGTGCCTTGCTGAACTCGCAAATCGTCGCGCCGGCAGCACTGACCACGCCAGTACTGACAACAATCTCTGAATCCCCGGATAGATTCACGTTGGCGGGATAAACGTGCCTGCCTTTTGGCAAGTCGAATTTCTTCGCTCCCGAGCGTGAATCCAGCACCATCCCGGGCGCGACCACTTCCGGGACGCCATCGTTGTCGAGGTCGTTGATCGAGATCCCGTGAGCCCACATCGACGCGACGCCGAGACTACTTCCCGGACCACTTCGCGAACCGGTAGAGACCGGGGATTTCCAGATCACCACACCATCGGAGTCAAAGGCAACGACGAATCCGGTCGTCCGCTCGATGGCGAAGACTTCCATCTTTCCGTCTCCGTTGATATCGGCGATCGCGGGGGCGACAACGGCGTCAACATCGACGGGGACAGGAGCCGTCGCTCCGGCCGCGGTCCTGCCGATCCATTTATGCGCGCCGGTTTTGCCGTCGATCGCGAACAACCTGCCAGGATCAAACACTGCTCCGCTGCAATCCAGCCTTCCGTTCACAGTGCTGGCTTTTTTCATGCCAATCGCAAGGATGGACGGGGTCGCGTCCTCTTTCTTTAGTCTGCCAACAGCCACCGTCGAGACGAATTCGTTGAATGGCGCCGAGTCACCGACCGGCAAGTATGTGAATAGCTTCCGCGGCGTCACGACCGAAGTTGGGAGGGGCTCAGGCACACAACTTTTCGGCAAATCAGATTCCGGCAGGGTCCCGGGCTGCTGAGTCGAATCAGCCTCCGGCTGCCTGGTTTTATTTCCGCCCTTGAAGGACTCGCCCGCACAGCTGCTGGCAACAATCGTCACCGCAAGAGTGAGGAAAATCGACACGCGATTAGTGGAACCAAGTCGCAATCCATTCCCCCTGATCAGAAAAGACACAGGGTCATCGGCAATTGTCCAGAAATTCTGACAGAAAATAAGAGCAAGGGAGGAGACTCTCTCAAGTACCTGAATTATTTGAACTTATCTAAGTCGCATGCGCATCTCAAGGACGCGATTCGCGGCGCTTTCCAAGGTCACGGAGAATGCTGGACTCCGGGCGGCTTCCGCGCGAAGGGCTTCGATCGCAAGGCGGCAGCGTTCCACATGACGGCAGACGAGCAGCAAATCGGTCCCCGCGTTGACGGCCTCGATGAGAGCCATCTGCCATGCCTTCTCGTCTTGCGGAATCGCGCCCATGGTCATGTCATCACTGACCACAACGCCTTCAAAACCAAACTCCTGGCGCAACAGACCGCTGATAATCTCAGGGGAACGGCTCGCTTCGCGGCGGGAAAGCTGGGGATAAATCGCGTGCGAGATCATGACCATCTCGACCCTGCGGACCATCGCCCGGAACGGAATAAACTCACGCTTGTCGAGGATGCCACGTGGCAGGTCGATGACGGCGCTGCCCTGATGCGTATCGACCTGGGCGTCACCTTGACCGGGAAAATGCTTGAGGCACCCGAGAACTCCGGTTGACTGCAGGCCGTCCAGAAAAGCGCCGGCGCGACGGCAAACGGATTCGGCGTCCGTGCCGAACACACGGTCGCCAATGGCCGTGTTGGTTGGTTCTGTCAGGATATCGAGCACTGGCGCGAAGTTCACATTTACGCCGGCGCGCAGCAACGCCTTGCCGACTTCCATGCCGTAGCTTTCGAGGACCGCAAGGCAAGCCAGGTCCGTCCCGCCGCCGGCGATGCGTTGCGCCGCGCCGAGGTCTGGAAAATGCCCTCTTGGCATGCGTGCGACCCGACCACCTTCCTGGTCGATCGCGATCAACATGGGAGGTGCCCCGGACGGACGTGTTGCCTGAATCCGCGCCGTCAACGCCGCCGTTGCCTGATAACAATTGGCGTCCTGGGGAATGTTCCTGCGGAAAAGAGTGACACCGGCGGTGGCCTCGGATGCAAAAAACGCTGCCTCTTCCTGAGACAGCGTCGTTGATTCGAATGCGCCTGCAATGATCGCGCTGGCTGCGTCCTGCTTCATCAGGGGACCTTGTCCCTATTCGTCGATGATTTGCAGGATGTAGCGCTTGGACAACTTGGCGGCCGCGCAGTTCAAGATCGTCCGGATTGCGTCAGCCGTGCGGCCCTGGCGGCCGATGACCTTGCCGATGTCCTCCTTGGCGACCTTCAATTCAATGATGTTGGTTTGATTGCCGGCAATCTCGCTGATCTCAATGCGGCCGACTTCATCGACGAGGGCCTTGGCAATGAATTCCACCAACTCTTTCATCGACACATCATCGTTTGTCATAGCATTATCCATAGTGGGCTTCAGAACAGCTTGGGGTTTTGTTTCAAAACGGCACCGCGACCGGAACAGCGACCAGAACAGGTACACCTGATATCAAGATTAGCGACCTGCGAGGAGGGGAGTCAAGCATGGCAAGCCTTGAGACGGAAACCACATTCAACGGGTCCATCGAATCGGTGTTTGACGCCATCAGAAAATATGAAAAGTACCCTGAGTATTTGCCGGGTGTTACGCGAATTGACGTGCTACCAGCCAAGGAAAAAGGCTCGGTCTGCCAGGTCCGTTACGAGCTGAACATTGTAAAGACCTTCTACTACGTGCTGAACATGTACGAGGAAGGCCCCAGGAAAATATGGTGGACCCTCGCCGAGTCGAACATCCTGAAGGGGAACAATGGTTCGTGGACTTTCAAGGCCACGAAAGGCTCTGCCAAGGGATCTGAAAAAGGCAAAGAAAAAACCCATGCCAGCTACAAGCTCGACATCAAGTTCAAGGGACTCATCCCCAGTGCCATCACCGACCAGGTCGCGAAGGCGAACCTGCCACTGATGATGACGGGGTTCCAGAAACTGATCGATGACAGTCATCGGTAGAGGGATAGGAGAGGATTCTTCCTCTTCGCTACGCTCAGAGTCAGAATGACGGGGCTTGTCGCCAGAATGGACAGGACTTGTCGCCAGAATGACGGGGCTTGTCGCCAGAATGACGGGGCTTCGCGTCATCCTGAGCCGAAGGCGAAGGATCTCCCGCGACGAAGAGAGGATTCTTCCTCTTCGCTACGCTCAGAGTCAGAATGA
>RGVZ01000307.1 GCA_010029825.1 bacterium
GGCGGTGTCGATGAAGTTGACGCCGGCGTCGTAGGCCTGCGCGACCTGTTCGGTCACCGCCTGCTGGCCAAGGCTGCCCATGACCTTCCAGAAGCCCTGTGACCCGAAGGTCATGGTGCCGAGGCAGATCTCCGAGACGTAGAGGCCAGTGCGGCCGAGGAGGCGGTAGCGCATCGAATGATGCTATCGCAGATCGCGAGTCATCACAGCGTGGGATCGGTGACTGTCGATCGATTCAAATTGCTTCGCACCACCGACCGCGATCGCATTACCCGACCATTGCGGCCACACGTGCGGGATGGTTGCGTCCAGATTCAACTCGCTCTTAGCCGAGGATGGTCAAGTTCCCACTGGAGAGATTTATCCTCGAAACGGTTGTGATCCCAACGAGCTGGATGACGACGTCGTTGGCGCCAACCCCGGCACTGCCATCGGAGATGAACAAGTAGAAGTCGCCAGTGCGGTTAATCTGGAACAGTGCGAACTCTCCTGCCGCATCGGTGGCGGTGTTTAATCGGGAGGCGATGTCGCCGAGAGCGTCGGTCAGGGTCGTGCCGGAACCGGAGGCAAAATTCGCGATGCCGGTGGACTGGTTGATTGAAGCTTGCGAGGAGGTGGCCGCATTGGCATTGCCGCCGCGGGTCAAATTGACGCTGTAGTCGATGAGGTCGCCGGTTCCGACATCGCCCACGACGAGGTAGTCGATGATGTCGAATCCTGCCGTTTGCCCGCTGTCCCCCGCAGCGAACATGAAGGTATTTCCGCCATTCCGACCGCCATCGATCGTGTCGGCGCCCTTGCCACCGATTAGCGTGTCGCCCCGGTCTCCCCCGAGGAGATTGTCGTTGCCGTCACCCCCGTCTAGAACGACGCTTACGATGAGGTTTTCGGCCTGCAGATTGTCGTTTCCAGAGAGCCCCTTAAGGTTCTCGCCGGCCGAGACCATGAGGTCTGCAGCCGAGGTGCCCTGAATAAAATTGTTGACGAGCGAAAAGTCGGCCAAATTGAAATTAATATTAATGGCGCCATCACTTGATTTTCCTACCAAGGTATCCAATCCAACCGAATAAATTCCCTGCCCGTTTTTTAAATACTGGTTTTTTAAGATAAAAAAATGTGACCCATTAGCGACCAGTGCATCGAGATTAAAAGATCCATCGCTGTTCTGGTACCTCGCGAGCAGTTCGCTGCCGATGTCGCTGGGGTTCTCGCTATAGCAAAAGGCAAGGTCTTTTCCATCATTTATGCGAATTAACCCGTTTTCGTAACCATACTCGGTTCGGGCAAGAACGAATCTGAGGATATCCGTTCCGGATGGGTCTTCGATGGTTGTTTTCTGGTAGTTGTAATAAGCGTTATCGTTCGTTATTTCACCCATGTCAACAATATAAGTATCATTGCCGCCACCTCCGTTCATAACGTTGACGCCGGCTTCCCCGTTTAGCGTGTCATTACCGTCACCTGCATTGAGTATGTCGTCGCCATATCCACCGAACAGTGCGTCGTTGCCCAACCCTCCAATCAGAGTGTCGTTCCCATCATTGCCCCGCAGAATATCGTTTCCGTTTCCCCCATTAAGGTTTTCATCGAGGAAACTGCCGAGGACGACATTGTTCAGTGCGTTTGCGGTGAATTGAAGGGTGGTATCAAGTTCAGAGGTAAAATGGCGATAGGCAAAGTCCTCGTTAATCACAAACTTTTCAATTTGTGCAAGGCCGCCGACATTTGCTACGAGGCCCTCGGCGGCGACAACTCCTGTGTCGTAGCCGGCGGATTCCACTATGGTGATGGCGGCATTGTCGATGACGTATGTGTCGTCGCCGGCGCCCCCATTGAGCGTGTCCCCGTTCTCACCGGGATTTATGACATAAATCCCGAAGCGGTCAGAGTAGACATCCCCGCCCGCAAGAGTGTCGCTGCCAACGCCACCCATGAGCAGGTCGCGGCCTAAGCCACCGCATAGCAGGTCGTTTCCGGCGTCCCCGGATAAGGTATCCCGGTCTTCGTCGCCGTAAAGAAAATCGCTCTCGGTCCCTCCCGATAGGTTGTCATTTCCGGAACCGCCGTAAAGGGTGTCAGACCCGGCCACCCCCAGCAGCGTGTCGTTGCCGACACCGCCAGCGATCCAGTCCCTGCCGCTGCCGGCGTTGATGGAATCGTTTCCGCCGTAGCCATCGAGGGAGTCCGTGCCGCTGGTGCCGACGATGATATCGTTGGCGCTGAACAAGAGGTCTCTCGAGAGCCCGTTTGCGCTGACCGATCCGACACTGAAAGGATTGTCCCGAGCGTCCAAGCTGTAGAGCAGTCCGAGATTCTGGGCAGCGAAAAGGCTTTGGCTCCCTTTGGAAATCGCCAGGGAATTGACCGTTAGCGACTTGTTGGTGAGGGACAGCGAAACGCCCAACGTTGCGGTGACCGCGATTCCATCATCATCGAGGAAGCTGATGGCGATGTTGCTGAGCGAAGCCGAAGATACGTTGCCGGCTATATTGTCAAGGGATATGGAGCCTGACACCTTGACACTCAAGAAGTCGTCGCCGGTTTCTATGCTGGTGATTGTGGTGGTGGTGGTCGAAAATGTCCCGGCTACAATAAAACGTATATTATTCAAAAAACTATTGCGGTACTCGATCGATGTGATCCTGAAATTGGTCGCCGGGTCCCCGTAGCTGCCGGAAACCGGATCGTAGACCGGCAAGTTACTGCCAAGAATCTGGAGATAGCCTGAGCTTGGGTCGATTACATTTCCACTAAGAAAATACTTTGCCTTGGTGGCAGTATTCGACTCAAAACCGGCTCCATCCAGATTATCAGCGTCAAACTGTCTCAGAAGGCAACCCAATTGGGATATGTTCGCGCCAAGGGTTTCTGCCTCGCCACCGCGGACAGCCGAGTTGATGGAGTTGGTCAGTGTCGCCGAAAATGGCGAGTTGCCGACGTTGCTGGCGATATTGGCGAACGTGGCCATTTTTAGGTCCTTTAGAAACGGTAAGAGATGCCAATCGACTGATAATTTCGCTGCCCGATGACGCCAATTTCAGCACCGACCGAAAAATCCCTGACTGGATAAACCACAGCAGCAAATAATCGGCTTTGATTGATGATTGCCGAGAAATCTGATGTCCCGTTGTATGAAGCGTGCCCATGGACTACGCCGGCTCCGCCAGTGATACTCAGACTCATGATTCTGGTGCTGCCGGTGATGCCTGCGCTCAGTGTGTTGGCTTCGGAGCCCCGAAAACCCTCCAGCTTGTTGTACGAGGCATAAAGGCCGACACGAATCGGACCGAAGTCCTGGGGCGTGCTGAGCGCGCCTTCGACCGAATAGAGCGTCAGCTGGATATTCGGAAGGTACAGGGCGGACGCGCCGACCGCGAGAGCGTCAGACCATCGGTATCGAAGTCCAATGCGTGGTACGCGAAACTCAGAGCGGGTGTCGCCAGTTGCTAGCTGCCAGGGGTTGGGGTCCTCGGTGGATGTCTTGTCATAGGCGAGCGAGACCGAAAGCCCTTGCCCCTCAGCAGTGGCTGTCGAGGAGATGGCTTTGGGTTCCATCGCAGCCATGACGTCGCTCGCCAGCGACTCGAACTGGTCTTGGGTTCCCGGTGAAAAGCGCAACCGGGACTTGCCGGTGAGCAGCTCGCCCGTAGTCTGGAGTTGGCCTGTCGCGAACTCGATCAGGTTAAACCCATGGGCCTGCTCGGCGGCGCCGAGACCGCAGGCCAGAGTCACGGTGACGGCCGAGGCATGATGGCCGCTGATGGCTCGGCTGCGAAAGCGCTTGGCGGCGTTTGTCATGACGTTATGTTCGAACGTGATGATATGAGTTGGGGTCGGTTGGCGGTTCCCCAAGGTGTAGCGACTCGCGAGGCAGCCTGCCGAATTACATCATAAATAGGGTAAATCGATAGATGGTTTCGATAATAACAGTTTTATCGACCCCGGGGATGAGCCCTGCAAGGGCGGTCGCGCGGGGCGCCTCAGAAGTCGTAGCGCATCCCAGCTTGCACCAGCAGCGGCATGCCAACCTGGATGCCACGCGTGCGGTCG
>RGVZ01000308.1 GCA_010029825.1 bacterium
CGGACCCAAGCGCCTCGCGATAAAGTTCATTGAGCGTCATTTCGGCGCAAGCCGCGAACTCAGCCGGCTTCATGCGCCCCTGTCGCGCCAGTTTCTCGGCTGGCGCCAGGGCGGCCGCGACATTCCGCGCGGTCAGCAGCTCACGGACCGTGGAACGGATCTCATCCGGCAACTCAACCACGGGATCACGCCCGGGGACACGAATTGCCAGCAACCTTGATCGCAAAGTCGGCAAAAGGTTACGCGGATGCCGCGAAGTCAAAAGCAGCATCGCCCCCCGGGGAGGTTCCTCAAGGGTTTTCAGCAACGCGTTCGCGGCCTGGTCCGTCAAATTTTCCGCATGGCGCAGCCACACGACGCGCCACGATGGCCGTCCGTCCGCGCGGACCGCCGAATGCCAGCCGAGGTGATCGATGGCCTCGCGAACCGCGTCGATCCTGATCGCCTCGCCAGGCACGCCTTCACCGACCGTGAACACTTCCGGATGATCACCCGAGGCCAGCGCCCTGCAGTCGGCACACTGCCCACAAGCGCGTGCCGGCGCGGACACGCAAAAAAGACTTCCCAGCAAATCCATCGCGGCCACTTCCACGCCTTGCGCGGCTGGTCCGTAAAGCAGGATCGATTGTGGCAACCTGCCTGAGCGCGCCATGCCAAGCAACGAAGCGAGCGCCTCCTGGCTCATCGGGCGCCTCCACTTTTCCCCGGGTCGTTCTCATGCGGTCGCGTCTGGAAAACATGAGACGCCCGGCTGGACAACACGGCAAGCGCGTCCGCGACGACGTATTCCGGCGCCCTCGTCGCGTCCAGTACGACAAAACGCCCCGGCGCGCGACGCGCGCAGTCAAGAAAACCCGCGCGGATCTTCTCGTGCTGGGCGGTGGTGCTGTCGTCATAGCGCTGGATGCCGTCATCCACCTTGACATCTTTGTCCCGGACCTTGTTCAAACCTTTGTTCCGGAGCGAGCTGCGCCGGGTGGAAACTTCGACGGGGCAATCGAGCAGGAATGTGATGTCAGGCTCGAGCCCCTTGCTGGCAACGCGATTGGTGGACTCAAGCCACGCGCGGTCCACGCCCCCGACAACGCCCTGGTACACCATCATCGAATCCGCATACCGGTCGCACAGGACAATCGCGCCGCGCCGCAAAGCCGGACGGATCAAGTGCGCGACATGCTGGGCGCGCGCCGCCATGACGAGCATCGCCTCTGCCTCGGGGGTCAAGGGTTCCGTGTCAGGCGGACTGGCAAAAATCGCGCGGATGCTGTTCGCGACCGGGGTTCCACCGGGCTCGCGCGTCTGGACGATCTCCATGGCCGTTCCGGCGGCAGTCATGATCCGGTCGCGCAAAAGGCGCACGAAGGTACTCTTGCCGACACCCTCGCCTCCCTCGACCGTAATGAACAATCCCTGACGCATCTTCCGGTCACGACTCCCGCATGGTTTTCAGGACCCCGAATCTTGTTACGTTAATCTAATCTTTTCAGGGAGATACGCCACCAAAAAACCGGCCCGACCATGACCTCCAGGTCAAATATTCCACAACCCCCCGAAATCTGCCTACAAATCCGCGGATCCGGTCCGATGAACCTGCCATGTCAGGCTCAACCAGATACTTTCTCGAAAAGAAGATCGCCCGCGGGGGCATGGCCGAAATCTGGCTTGCCCGCCAGATCGGGGGCGATGGATTTCAGCGCGTTTGCGCCGTAAAACGTATCCTCCCCCACTATGCCGAGGACGCGGAATACGTCCAGATGTTCCGCGACGAGGCCGAGATCTGCAAGAGCCTGCGCCACGCAAACATCGCACGGGTCGAGGGTTTCCAGGCATTCGGTCCGACCTGGGGCATCGTCATGGAGTTTGTCGAGGGAACGGACCTGCGCGCGCTCCTGCACCACTGTTCCGTCAACAAGGTGCGAGTGACAGTTCCCATGGCGGTTTACATTGCCGCGGAAGCCGCCAAGGGGTTGCACCATGCCCACACCAAACACGACGAGATGACCGGTCGCCTGCTCAACATCGTTCACCGCGACATCTCGCCACAGAACATCCTGCTGAGTTTTTCCGGCGAAGTGAAAGTAACGGACTTCGGCATCGCGGACGCCGGGAGTCGCGTGACGGACACGCGGCCGGGCATCGTCAAAGGCAAATACTCCTACATGAGCCCCGAACAGGTCGCGGCAAAGAACGTCGACGGCAGGTCCGACGTTTTCGCGCTTGGCATTGTCTTGTGGGAAACCCTCGCCATGCACCGCCTGTTCAACGCGGACACGGATGTCGAGACCATCCGCCAGGTCCACGAGTGTCGCATCCCGCCAACGCTTCGCGCCCACAATCCGGACGTGGATCCGGCGCTTGAGGCGATTGTCATCCGCGCCCTCCAACGCGACGTCAACCGGCGTTTTGAGTCGGCGAGTGAGTTCGAGCGCGAATTGCGCAGGTACCTGAGCCAGCGCTATCCGGATTTCACTTCCGAGGACCTGTCACGGTTCCTCGGCGGCGTCCTGGCCAAACGCAAGGCGGAAGTGGCCCAGGACATCCGCAATTTGCTGTCCCAACCCATGCCGCCGCCGAACCAGCCCGACATGAGAAACAATCCCTTCAGCATAGCCGGAGAGACCAACGCGGGAATACCGCTGAGTCACTCCGGCCAGGCGCGCCGGTCCAACATTCCATCCGCGGCAAACGCGACCTTCTCGCGGCGCCCCGTCACCGCGCCGGGAAAACGCGGCGCGCTCATGATTCCCATGTGGATTTATGCGTCTGTCATCGTAGCCGCCTTGACCGGGATTCTCATGTTCGGCCAGGTTCCGATCCCACTCACCGCAAAGGATCCGGTCCAACTGGTCGGCAAAGGAAACGTCTATTCGGCGCAAATTGCCGTAAACGGCAAAAGCCTGTTCCGGGGCGGTTACAAGAGAATCCCCGTCGGTCTGCGCCTGCCTCCCGGGCGGCACCTGATCACCGCGCACCGGGACGGTTACTTCAGCGACCAGGTCGAAGTCGACGTAAAGACGGGATCCGTTCTGGAGGAGCTCAATTTCAAGTTGCGCCCCAAGTCGGAATTCGCGCGCGTCGCGGTATCGGCCAACTGGGCGACCAGCCCGACCGTGGTCGTTCGCGTCAACGATGGCTTCTATGTGGCGAAACTTTCCAGCAGCGCCAACGGCACCGGGGCCCAGGAGGCACTGCCAGACCTGTTGCCGGACCGTGAATATACAGTGACGGCCGCCACTGTCGAGGACGGGGGCCTGAACGAGGTCGCGTGTCGCTTCACTCCCCCGCGCCGTCCAGAGGGCCTGCAGACACTTCTTCACATCGATTTTATCGCGCGCAACTGCACGGTGTTCCTGAAGTGACTGGCGGACATGGCGCCCCCGTGCTAGGCCTCATGGCATGGGACTGCACTTTGTCATTCGCGAGAACATCATCATTGTCCACGGTGACACTTTCCGTCATCGCGACGAGATCAAGGCTCTCGGCGGCCGGTTCGACAGCCGCTACAAGACGTGGCAGATCCCGTTCAGTGACCAGGCACTGGAGCGCGTCCAGGCACTCTCTGGTCGCGCGGAGGCCACGCCAGGCCATTTACAGGTCGCCGCGCGGGAACCAGTCCCTGACACCGCGACACAGGAGTCCGCGCCAGACGCTGGCATGCCGGTTCGCGAACTTGTCACCGCGGTCGCGCGCAGCGTCACGACCGGTTTTCCGGCGCCCGTCTGGGTTACAGGCGAGATCGAGAATATCGCGGTCAGGTCGCAGGGCATCTTCCTGAACCTCGCCGAACCCAAACCAAGGGACGATGCGGGAGGAGCCGGATCGATCAGCGTCAAGGCGACCATCTGGCCGTCCGCGCTGGATTACATGCGAAAGATGCACGGTGAGGACGCCGTGCGCCAGGTACTGCAGGACGGATCACAAGTCAGGTGCCTGTGCCGGGTTGGCTTTTACCGGGACCGCGCCCAACTGTCCCTGACCATCGAGAATGTCGATCCGTTGTTCACGAAGGG
>RGVZ01000309.1 GCA_010029825.1 bacterium
CTCTCTTCCTTTCCACTAGGTTCCTGCCAATTTTTCCTGTAGTTTCGCCCAGTAGTCTCAACTGAAAAGGATCCTGACGATGCGTCGAATCGTGATCACAGGTGTCGGCATGGTTGCCCCGACGGGCAACGATACAAAAACATGTTGGGTCAACGCGCTCGAGGGCCGCAGTGGCATCGACCGCATCCAGTTGTTCGACCCTTCCGCTCTTCCGGTTCAGATCGCCGGTGAGGTCCGCGGATTTGAGGTCGGAGAGGCGATGGATCCGAAAGAGGCGAATCGCGCCACCCGTTTCATCAAGTTCGCAGCCGGTGCCGCGCATCAGGCGATCAAAGACTCCGGCCTGCCCTGCGGTGAGAACGTCAACGGCGATCATTACGGCGTGTCGATCGGTGTTGGTCTCGGCGGCCTTTGGGACATCGAGGAAAACGCTTACATCCTGAAGGACAAAGGGCCACGGCGGATCTCGCCGTTTTTTATCCCGTACACCATCGCCAACATGGCCTCGGGTGTCGTGTCGCGCATGTACAACTTCAAAGGTCCGAACATTTGCACGACAACCGCGTGCACCAGCGGCACTCACGGTGTGGGCGAAGCCTTCATGTACATCAAGAACGGCATGGCCGACGTGATGCTGGCCGGCGGCGCTGAATCGGCGTTGAGCCCGCTCGGGATCGCGGCGTTTGCCGTGATGAAAGCCCTCAGCACCAACAACGACAACCCGAAAGAGGCGTCGCGTCCTTTCGACATGGATCGCGATGGCTTTGTCATGGGCGAAGGCGCCGGTGTCATGGTTCTTGAAGAATACGAACACGCGAAAAAGCGCGGGGCGAAAATCTACGCCGAGATGGTTGGTTACGGCATGTCCGGTGACGCGTATCACATCACGTCGCCGGCACCGGAAGGCGAGGGCGCCCAGCGTTGCATGAAGATGGCGATGGCTTCCGGCGGTATCAATGCCGGTGAAGTGGATCACATCAATGCCCACGGAACATCCACCAAACTGAATGACGCCTACGAGAGCATGGCGATCAGCCGCGTGTTCGGCGGTGACGCAAAAGATATTTCCATCTGTTCGACAAAGGCCGTGACGGGTCACTGCCTTGGTGCCGCCGGTGGCATCGAGGCCGTATACACGGTCCTGGCCGTGCACCACGGGGTTGTGCCACCGACTGCCAATTACAAGACACCCGATCCGGAGTGTCCGCTGGATTACACAGTCGGCGCTCCGCGTGAACGCAAGATACGTTACGCCTTGTCGAATTCGTTCGGATTCGGTGGCACCAACGGGACCGTCGCGTTCAAACATTTCGACGGAAAATAAAGGGGAACTCGCATATGGCCAGCGTGAAAGACGCAGTCAAACCTGACACCAAGGCGAAGCCGGGCAACAAGGCCCCGGCCGGCGCTCCATCGGGCACCCACTCCAAGGATTTACTGATCCAGTTGTACAAGGACATGATCCTGTACCGCCGTTTCGAGGAACGCGTTCACGTCGCCTACACAACGCGTCGCAAATTCGCGGGATTCTGTCACCTGCACATCGGACAAGAGGCAGTCGCCGCCGGCGTCCAGCACGCCCTGCGCCCGACGGATTACGTGATCGGCGCGTATCGATCGCACACGCAGGCCATCGCCAAGGGCATCACCCCGAACGAAGTGATGGCCGAGTTGTTTGGCAAAGTCGGCGGATGTGTGCGCGGCAAGGGCGGATCGATGCACATGTTCAGCAAGGACAAGCGTTTCCTTGGCGGTCACGGCATCGTCGGTGGTCAGGTACCTCTGGCGGCAGGAGTCGGTTTCGCGATCAAGTACCGCGCGGAGCAAGACATTTGCGTTTGCTACGTCGGTGACGCCGCAACGAATCAGGGCCAGTTCTTCGAGGCCCTCAACATGATGGCAACCTGGAACTTGCCGGTTCTCGTGATCATCGAGAACAACCGTTACGGCATGGGGACGGACATCCACCGGACGACCAGCATCGACCACTTGTGGAAACGCGCCCTCGGGTTTGACATGGCGCACTCGCAAGTGGACGGATCAAATGTGCTGAATATTTATGACGCCGTCAGGTCCACTGGCGACGAGATGCGCAAGAAAAACCATCCGCATCTCATGGAAATCATGACCTATCGCTATCGCGGTCACTCCGTTTCGGATCCGGGCGCGTACCGGACCAAGGAAGAAGTCGCGGATTACCAGGCGCGCGATCCGATGCTGATGCACGGCAAGTTCCTGGTCGCGAACAAGATGGCGACCGAGGAAGATCTGGCGAAGTGGGACGAGGAAGCCAAGAAGACCGCCGCCGACGCCGAGGATTTCGCCGACCAGTCGCCACCCCCCGGTGAAGAAGAAATCTGGCAAGACGTCTACGCAGACTGAAAGAGGAAGAGACCATGAGCACTGTGACCATGACATTCCGCGAAGCCCTGAACCGCGCCATGTGCGAGGAGATGGAACGCGACCCCAATATTTTCCTGATGGGCGAGGAAGTGGCCGAATACGACGGCGCTTATAAAGTGTCCAAAGGCATGCTGGCCAAGTTCGGGCCAAAGCGTGTGGTTGATTCGCCGATTTCCGAGAACGGTTTTGCCGGTCTTGGCGTCGGGGCGGCGATGGTGGGCCTCCGCCCGATCATCGAGATGATGACATGGAACTTCGGGATTCAAGCCTTCGACCAGATCATCAATCACGCCGCCAAGATGCTTTACATGTCGGCCGGGCAGTTCAAGATCCCGATCGTTTTCCGCGGCCCGAACGGCGCGGCGCACATGCTGGCGGCGCAGCATTCGCAGACGGTCGAGGCTTTCCTGACGCACGTCCCGGGCCTGAAGGTGATTTCGGTCGCGACGCCTGCCGATGGTTACGGGCTCCTGAAGTCTGCCATCCGCGACAACAACCCGGTCATCTTCCTTGAGAGCGAGATGATGTATGGCAACAAGGGCGAGGTCCCGGCCGATGAGACGTTGATTCCGATCGGTGTCGGTGAGATCAAGCGCCCGGGCCATCACGTGACCCTCATCGCGTGGAGCAAGATGCTTCACCGCGCGATGGAGGCGGCCAGCGCGCTGGCTGCGGAAGGCATCGAGTGTGAGGTCATCGACCCGCGTACGTTGCAGCCCCTCGACGAGCCGATGATTTTTGAAAGTGTCCGCAAGACGCACCGTTGCGTGATTGTCGACGAGGCGAATTCCTTTGCCAGCGTCAGCGCGCACATCTCGGATCGCGTTCACAAGGAATGTTTTGATGATCTCGACGCGCCTGTTGTCCGCGTGTCCGGTGAGTATGTGCCGATGCCGTACGCCGAGAATCTTGAGGACCGCGTGATGCCAAGTGTTGAGCGCATCATCGCCGGAGTTCGTGAAGTTCTTTACTGAAGATTTTGACAGAGACCTGCGGGAGAAAAGCCCATGGCCAATGTAGTGGAAATGCCCAAGCTCAGCGACACGATGGAAGAAGGCGCTGTTGCCAGCTGGTTGAAAAAAGAAGGTGAGACGGTCGACGAGGGTGGTCCCCTTTGCGAGATCGAGACCGACAAGGCGACGATGGAATACCAGTCGCCTTATGGCGGTGTTCTCCTGAAGATCATCGCGCAACCCGGCAAGACCTTGGCCCTGAACACCCCGATTGCCGTGATCGGCAAGAAGGGCGAGTCGTTTGATCTGGACGCGATCATGTCCACGGCTGCCGTCGCGAAGCCGACCCCTGCCGCTCCCGCCGCCAAGCCAGCGGCAGTAGTTACCGCAGCGCCGAAGGCCATGTCGACTCCAGTTGTGGCCCCGCCACCGCGCGCGGCGGCTCCGGTTCCAGTTGCGGCTCCTGCGCCGGCCTCTGCGGGCGGACGCGTCAAGTCATCGCCTCTCGCCCGCCGCATGGCGGCCGCAAGCAACGTCAACTTGGCCGGTGTGGCTGGTTCAGGCCCCGGTGGCCGCATTATCATGCGCGACATCGAGGCTGCCGTTGCCAGGGGCGGAA
>RGVZ01000310.1 GCA_010029825.1 bacterium
CCTGAACAAGCATTTTCCACTTTCACGCGGAATTTTCTCGAGAAATCGCCACGTCGTGCAGGCAGTCAATGATGTCAGCTTTGATTTGAGTCGGGGTGAGACGCTGGGGTTGGTCGGGGAATCTGGCTGTGGCAAGTCAACGCTTGGCCGGACCATTTTGCGGCTGCTCGAACCGACCTCTGGGACCGTCTCCTTTGAAGGGGAAAGTATTTTCTCAGCTCCGGCCTCACGGATAAGGACGATCCGTCGCCAGATGCAGTTTGTCTTTCAGGATCCTTTTTCGTCGCTGAATCCGCGCATGACTGTCGGCGAGATTCTGTCGGAACCCTTTGTCATCCATCGGGAGTCATCGGGGGATCAGTTGAAATCGAAGGTTTTGGAACTCCTCAGGCTGACCGGATTGCCGGAAAGTGCATGGAATCGCTATCCGCACGAGTTCTCCGGTGGGCAGCGGCAACGGGTTGGGATCGCACGCGCCTTGGCATTGCGCCCCAAAATGATTGTACTCGATGAACCGGTCAGCGCGCTGGATGTCTCGATCCAGTCACAGATCTTGAATCTGCTTTGTGACCTTCGCGACCAGTTTTCTCTTTCTTACGTCTTTATTGCACACGATCTTGCTGTAATCGAGCACATCAGCGACCGTGTCGGCGTCATGTATTTGGGCCATCTTGTAGAGCTGGCTTCCGTGGCGGATATTTACGCCGGTCCGAGGCATCCCTACACAAAGGCGCTGCTCGCTGCGATTCCGCGTCCTGATTCGGGGGCCATGGAAGGAAGGGAGCCTCGTAACAGCTTGTTGCTTTCGGGCGATGTGCCCAGTCCCATCAATCCTCCTTCGGGCTGTCCGTTCAGGACGAGGTGTCCAGCGGCGACTGAATTGTGCGCTCGCGAAAAACCAGTTCATCGAGAGTTGGCCGTTTCCGGTGGGATCTCTCATCTTGTGGCTTGTCATCATGCGTGACGGATCCCATGGCCTCTTGATTCTTACTGGCGGGGGCACAGCCGGTCATGTCATGCCCAATCTGGCGCTGGCTCCGGTTTTTCGCGCGACAGGTCTCGATATTGCATATATTGGCTCCCGGGGAATTGAGCAGGAATTGTCAGAAAAAGCGGGGATCCGCTTTTTTCGCGTACAGTCAGGCAAGCTGCGCCGGTATTTCTCATTCGAGAATGTGCTCGACGTCTTCCGCCTCTGTGTCGGAGTTCTTCAGTCATATTTTTTGATGTTGAGGCTTCGCCCGGTTTGCGTTTTCAGCAAAGGCGGATTCGTCGCGGTACCTGTTTCCGTTGGCGCATGGTTGGCAGGTGTACCCGTCGTATCGCACGAGTCCGATGTCTCACCTGGTCTCGCGAATCGTATCATTGCGCGTTTTGCCCGGATGAACGTGTATGCGTTCCCGGAGACATCCCGTTACTTGGTTTCCCGGAAGTCCCGCTGTGTCGGAATTCCAGTTCGTCCTGAAATTTTTTCGGGTGACAGGGCGCGTGGTTTCAGGATTTGTGGATGGTCTCTAGAAGGTCCGGACGGGGCCCTTCCGGTGGTTCTATTCATGGGGGGCTCGCAAGGGGCCAAATTCATCAATGACGTCGTTCTTGAGGCTCTTCCGGTTTTGCTTCAATTTTGCCGGGTGATTCACCTGACGGGTCGCGGCAAATTGGAATCTGGAAAGGCGGGGCGACTTCCCGGCGAACTGGCGACCCGGTATCGCGCTTTTGAGTTCCTGAACACGGAGTTGCCGGACGTGCTTGCCGCTGCGGATCTGGCTCTCTGCCGCTCTGGAGCAAATTCCATTTTCGAGATGCTGGCAGTCAGAAAACCAATGATTCTGGTTCCTCTGGAAAAAGGCAGCAGGGGGGACCAGATCCTCAACGCGGAATCTTTCAGGAGACAGGGTTGGGCAGAAGTTATCCGCGAGAGTGACCTCAACGCCACTTTGATCGTCGAGGCCGTTCGAAACGCCATAAACGACCTGGATGCGATCAAGGCCCGCCTGGGCTCTGGATTTGACCGGGACTCATCTGCAGCAGCGATTCTTGAAGAGGTTCATGCAGCAATCAGAGGCCGAGGCTGATTTTCGCCATGACTTGATTTTTTGCGAATGCCGAACGCGATTCGACTCCAATTCGAATGAACGGCGGCATCACCTGGACTTCCAATCCGGAGAATCGCGTCAGCGATCTTTCATTTACCGCCTCCGCCACGCCAAGCCCCGCGTAAGGTGTCAGAACCCCAAACACTCCCCACGATGCGAGCATTTCCCAGCTCCGCAAGTCTACCGATTCGAGACGGATTCCCTGATTGGACGCGGAATCGCCTTGGTTCCCGTCCTGACTCCAGTCCGTCCAGGCGGATCTGAGCAGGGAACCCCTGACCGTAAACGCCGGTAAGCGAAAGCCCTC
This sequence comes from bacterium, assembly GCA_010029825.1. GTDB lineage: Bacteria > Bdellovibrionota_B > Oligoflexia > Oligoflexales > RGVZ01 > RGVZ01. The sequence continues at coordinate 2,404 of RGVZ01000310.1, forward strand.
AAAAACGGTCCATTGAGCGTGAACCCCGGTTTGCTGGAATTGTCCGGTGGTGCTCGTTCCCAGCATGAGACCGAAGTCCACGGGTAGCGAAAGGCCTTTTGTCACAAAAACACGCAGGATCTCGTTGGCATTTGCTTCCGTGTAGTCGGTCGTGATCCCGGTTGAAGCGTTGATGGATGGCTCTGATGCGACCCCGAACCCGAGGGTCAAAGATTGACTTCCTTTGGAACCAGCAGGGTCTATCGGAGAATAGTGGCAAACATGATTGATGCCTCCCGGACATGTCGCGGACAGGGATCGTGCTTCTGAAAAAAACACGACGACGGCGAGCAAGACGCATTGGAGTGATGTTTTCATGCTCCCATGTTAACACATGGGTTCCTGCCGGAGTGGTTTCACCGCCGCGCACGGGACTGGTTGATGAAACAGCGAGGATCCGGAATTTGATCTGCTTTATCGATCATTTCGATAGCTTCAGTTTCAACGTGCTGGCCTGGCTGAGGCAGGGAAGCCCCGGGGCTCGATTCTTGCGTGTCGCTTCGGATGACCTGGAATTCATTCAACGCCTTCACTCGGCCCGATTTCCAGTGGTTTTATCTCCCGGGCCCGGTCACCCCTTGGAGGCTCACGCGTCAATGAACCTATGCCGTGCTTTGATGGGAAGGGTTCCTGTGCTTGGTATTTGCCTTGGACACCAGATCATCGGTGCCGCGTCCGGGTGGGAAATTGCCAGGTCTTCCCGTCCATTTCATGGTTCTCGCAAGAAAATCAGTCTGGTCGGCGAATCTTATTTCTGGGAAGGGCAGCACCAGTTTCATGCGGCGACCTACAATTCTTTGGTGCTCACGCCGCCCATTGGCTCGATAGATAGCATCCAATCAGGTGATACTGGTTTGAAAATTGTCGGTACTTGCGACGAGGGTGAGATCCAGGCGATTGAAACATCTGGTCCGGTAAAGGCTGCCGGTGTCCAATTCCATCCAGAATCGTTCTTGAGTGATGACTTGTCTGTCTTCCGCGATCGCTGGCTCCAGCATGCGGCTGACTGGCTTGCGACTCAGAGCTCCGCGACAGCGCCCTTGTTGATACCTTCATAGCAGAGGACGCGTAGTTTTTCGCGAGGGTTCTCCTCACGCTTCAGGAGTTTAGCTACTTCCATTGTGATGCGTTCAATGGAGGTTTCCTTTTCCACGAAGAAGATCCGGGAGGCCGGAAGGGTCAGTTTGTACTGACCGAGGGATCCGCGGTAAGCCAGGGTCACAGGCTCGTCAGTTTTCCCCCGTTGGCCGATCTCACCGTTACCGGAGACGACCTGTTCCGGGGTTGCTATGTGAACGTTGGATCCGAAGATTTCCCGTACGACGAAGTGCTCCAGGTCGGGGCGCCGTTCGTCCCCAATGAAGACCTCGATCTTGCTCCGGTGCCCGTGTAGCAAGCGTTGACAGAGCCCATCATGCCCCCGGATGCCGTGCGTGTAACGGTAAGTTGCTTCCGTGGACCTGTCTCTTATACACATCTCCGAGCCCACGAGAC
>RGVZ01000032.1 GCA_010029825.1 bacterium
TGCAGCTCATCAACCTTCTGGCCGTCTGGGGTGGAGGGTTGCTTCTCGTTTTTCGGTCCGGATTTCCAATTCTTTTTGGTGTCCCGGTTCTTTTCTCGTTCCTCTTCTCCTATGAGTATCCCGTCATCGCCCGCAATTACGGACTTGGCATCATGGGCCTGTTTCTTTACGCAGACGTATTGACACGTCAGCAGCGCCATCGGACGGCGAAAACGATAGCAGCTCAGGTTCTAATGTGCTGGAGTACCGTTCACTTTCTCGCGATGGCCTTGATCCTGTTTCTATTCCGGGCAGTCCATGCCATCCAAAAAAAAGATAACGGGCTTGTCAAGTGGGCCAAGATTGAGCTTGCTTTCATATTGCCATTTTCAGTTTCAGTCCTGGTTCTTTGGCCGACAGGCAAGGGACAATTCTCATCTTCACTGATGGACCAATTTCAAGCGCAAAATCTGCGCGATTCGCTCTCGAACAGCATGCTTCCCTTTGACCTGCCCGGATGGTGGACTTTCATCATTGCCATCGCGGGATACCTGCTACTTCTAGCCGGAACCGATCGGCCACTTCGGGCAGCCGGCATGTTTCTGGCGGGGGCGTCGATACTTGAGGCCATTTTCTGCTTCAAGTACTACAGCGGCGCTCCACGGCATTCAGGATTGTTATTTGTATGGTTATGCTCAGTCCTTTGGATAAATGGAATCAAATTCAAGTCAAACAGGCAAATAACGCGAGCGGACTGGCGCTTGCTCGCGGCTCCTTTAACGGCTTGGCTTTTCTTTGCGTGGAATTTCCCTGTCACTTGGAGCGTGTGGCGCCTTGAATACGAGATGAATTTTTCTGATGCCATTGAAGCGGCAAAGTTTCTCAACTCCACGGAAATCGCTACTCGTGAGGTGATTTGCTGGCCACCAAGGAATTGCAGTGCCATACTTGCTTACATGCCGGTCTCGACACGATTCTGGTCACCGTTCCTGAATCGGAAGATCACGTTTGATCACTGGGACAGGGAGTCACATGAGGTTCATGGGCAACAAGGGCTTGAAATGAGTGAAGTGCTGCAACGGACAATGCCCTTTTTCCCGAACTGGGGAAGGAAAAATGGCCCTGTTTTTGTCACCATGCGGAAAGTGAAATCTCCAGAAATGTTTGGTCTCCGCTTGATCATCCCTGCACCCAGAACGGCTTGGCGAATTCTCGATGAATCGTTTTGGATATATGGTCCGGTCGGGGACGAGGCACCGGAAGGAGCAGAAACAGGGCTGGGAAATTGAGATAAAATGATCACCGGGATAGAGGAGTCTATATTGGGTTCCATTATGACCCGCAGGGAATTTTTTCTTGGATTGCTCACAGGATGTTGCCTTGCGGGAGCAACGTATACGGCATCAGGCCACGCAAATGAGTTCATGGAAACAGCTGCCTCGGCGTCAAACGCGCTCATGAGCCCGAATTGCCAGATCAGGCTCGGCAAGCGCCGTCTCACAAACATGCCTCATTGCCTTGAGGGTGAGGTTGTGTCCGGAATCATGACGACCACTTATTATTGCTCAAAATTGATTCTGGAATGCCCTGAGTAGGGTCCCGGCTATCCTCAGTTGTCAAGACCATGCGCAATCTTGTGCCAGTATTCCCTGTAATTGAAGTCCGGACTGTGCGGCGGGTGATGGCATTCCGTACAAATTGAATCGAATTTTCGGCCTGAAGGTATCCAGACCGGCTTGATAGCTGGGCATGATCCTTCCGGGGGCCGTGGCAATTTTCGCATTGCACGTTCATAAAGGACGGAGACGCTTCCTGTGAGACAAAGCCGCCTCTCTCGGTTGCGCCAAGAACGTGACACGAGACACACTCGGTGTCGTGATTTTTTCCCTTTCCCACAAGAACGGCGAACGCGTTCGAGTGTTTTGATTTGATCCAAACATCGTAGGCGCTGCTGTGACAGCCTTTACACGCCTGCGATCCAGCAAAGGGAGAATTGGTGAGACCGGCCAACCGCGACTGAGCCCTTCTCGCGGAGCTTTCCCTCAGCAATTCCTCATACGATCTAAAAAAGGCCGCCCAAACGTCCGGGTTCAAGACATCACGCTCGAGCCAGCTAACGCGCCTTCCAGTCACACTCGACATGGATACCCTGTTAACTTCCGTAGTCCATCGCTCGTCAGCAGGCCCGGCAACGATCGACTCCAATGAGGGCGCGCTCGTCCGCAGCGCCCTGCCGCCGCGCAAAACACCCTGACCACCCAGCTGGGTCTGCATGACACGGACATTACCCTGTCGGACGCGAATCAAAGTCCGGTCCTCATTCGCTCTGTCCGGCAGATCTGGCTTCATCGAATCAGGCGCAACATTGTTGGCGAGAATTTCGTCAAACAAGCGCAGCTTCAGGATCGACTTGAGTTGATCGTCTGGGCCGTTGAACAGAAGAATCTTATGAAGCCCGCTGAATTCCTGGTTCCGCGCAAGAATGGAGAGGCGCTTTTTACCTTGACTGGAATTTGCCGACAAAACGATTGGCGCAATCGACTTGTCCCACGTGAAACCGAAAATAACCATGCCATTGGTCCGCAAGAATGGTCGCGCCGTATTTCGAAGCCAATCCGGGCCGGATTTGTCTTTCAAATTCGAAAGGACCCAGGGAACCGGACCTCCAGCGCGGCCGCTGGCAGTCATCGCTTTGATTTCCACTCCCATCCATGTTGCGCGCGCCAATTCGTACTTCCCGGGGAGCATGGCTGCCGGGTTCAACCGTACGAGGCCCTCCAGGATGTGGCGGTCCTTTATATCCTGCGTATCGTCCGGGTCTTCCTTGCGGGTTCCATGATTTCCCCCTGTAGGGTGCGGAGGTGAAATATTATTCCCGAGATCGAGGAGGGAGACTGATGGATCCAACGCTCGCTCCCGATGAATGAAGCTGGCCAATCGCTGAATGCCCCCAAGATCCGTCCTCGGGTCACAACCGCAGGGCTCAAACTGGCCTCTAAAATCGCCGAAAGCCAACCAGCTATAGGCAGGATCCGCGCGCAATTCCCCGGGTAAAAACAAAAGGCTCGTGAGGAGAACGCATTCCATGGATTGTCGTAGGCGCCGGAGCAATGTAACCTCGTCAACAAGAGGGTGTACTCTGGCAGATTTTACCCGGAAGAATCCGGAACCGGAATATTGAGGGACCATGAACGCCCAGCGACGGGTCTACAAATACTATGATTTGATCATGGCCATTTTCGTCACCGTTCTGCTCTGCTCGAATCTCATTGGTGTCAGCAAAGTGGTCACCGTGGCTGGCCTTACATTTGGGGGCGGCAACCTTTTCTTTCCGATCAGCTACCTTTTTGGGGATGTTTTGACCGAAGTCTACGGCTACGCACGGTCACGGCGCGTCGTGTGGGCGGGTTTTGGCGCGCTTGTGTTTTCCGCTTTCATGTCTTGGGTCGTGATCACGCTTCCGCCTGCCCCTGGCTACACTGGTCAGGCCGCCATCGAGCAGGTTTTCGGGTCAACTCCTCGAATTGTCGCCGCGTCCATGGTCGCCTACTTTGCTGGCGAGTTCACCAATTCGTTCGTCCTCGCCAAATTGAAAATCCTTACCCGGGGAAAATTCCTTTGGATCCGCACCATCGGGTCAACGATTTGTGGGGAAGCCATTGATACGACGATCTTTTATCCCCTCGCCTTTCTGGGTATCTGGAATACACAGATGCTGGTTACCGTCGCGGTGACCAACTACTGCCTGAAAGTGATGTGGGAAGTCGTGGCAACACCCTTGACGTACCGGGTGGTTGCTGCCATTAAACGGGCGGAGAGTGAAGACTATTATGATTACCGGACGAACTTCACCCCCTTCTCACTGAAGGTTTAAGATTCCCGGTTTACGTCGAAGCGACAACAGGGCTTTGCAATGATCATCAATCTGACGACAAAAGCGATCGAAGCCGCAAGAAATCTACGCGAGGAAAATCCACTTTGGTCGGGCCTCGAATTGCGTGTTTATTTGTCTGGAAAAGGGTGCGACGGGTTTGACTACGGCGTGACATTCGATGGCCGCAATGAATCAGATGTTGTCCAATCCTTTGGGGAAGTGACGATCCTCGTGGATCCAGAAACGGCGAAGTTCGTAAACGGCTCAGTGATCGACTGGGTGGACGATGAACGCGGCAGAGGCTTTCTCGTGGAAAATCCGAACCACAAGAAATTCCGCGGAAAGTTCTTCAAGCGGAAAAACTGGGAAGAACGTTTGCTGTCGAAGTAACACCCGTATTCGTCAGTCTTCCCTGGCTTGTATCGCGAACAGGCTTTGAATCTCGTCCATTCCCACAAGTCCCTTGTCCGCAGCGCCCCGTAACTTGGTCGTCAAGGTTCCGCGAGACAAACCAATCAGCCTGGACAACGAACGCAGCGAAACCTTGCCTCGTTCTTTGAAGATCCCCCGGACCAGGGCTACCAACGCGAGATCACAAATATCCTCGAACTGATAGGGATTGGCCATCGTCTCCGGGATGTCAACTCGCAGTTCCCTCGACAAGGTGCTGGCACCGCTCGCGGTAAAAGCCCCGCCCGACATCCTGATGCCCGCTTCCTGGTCGGGAGCATCGGCACCTGCTTCCGCCAGTAACCATTTTGGGAGGGCCAACGGCGTGAGGCGCCGGTCCGGAGTGGCGAATTCAGTCATCGCCCGAAGGCAATTACGTAGCTCCCTCACGTTGCCGTCGTGCCATGTCGTTGTCGCAAGAACATCCATGACAGTATCCGTCACTTCGTACGGCCCACCAGGCATTGTCTTGCAAAAATGAGTCACCAAGCCGGGTATTTCCGACTGCCGCTGTCGAAGGGGCGGGAGATCAATCTCGACTTCCCGTAACCTTTGCCACAGGTCCTTGCGAAACCTGCCGTTCGCAACCAGGAGATCCAGTCTCTCGTTCGTCGCGGCCATGACGCGGACCTCGACGTTCACTGATTTCGATGATCCAACCCTCACGATCTCATGATTCTCAAGGACCCGAAGCAGCGCCACCTGAGCCGTAGCGGTCAAGGTCGCCACCTCATCGAGAAAAACCCAGCCACCGTTCGCGGACTCGAAATATCCGCGACGATCAGTTGCTGCGCCAGTGAAAGCGCCCCGGACGTGTCCGAAAAGTTCACTCTCAATCAAGGATGGGGAGATGGACCCGCAGTTGACGCGCAAAAATGGTACGGACTTTCCCACGGCTTCCGCAAAAACATCAGCCACCACTTCCTTGCCTGTGCCAGACTCTCCGTAGACAAGTACCGATGATACGGCTGAGGGGACAATTCTGGCCGCGCGCCGGGCAATTGTTTGCATCGTCGGCGTCACCAATGGTTGATTGTCGAGATCGCGCCGGGGGTGCGCTGCATGCTGGAGGACATTGCCCGCCATGTTGATACGGTGGACCAGTTCGCGACCCTCAGTCCTTTTGGAAATGAAATCGGAGGCTCCTGCTTGGAGAGCCTGCTTTACGGTTTCAGGATCATCAAAATCCGAGAACGCCAAAATAGGTGCCGCCGGGCGAACTCCACGCAGGTAGCGAATGACATCAATACCTGAGGTTTTGGTCCCGTCCAGGGACAGATCAATAAGCGCCACAAAGTCATCCTGGTGCGGAAGCCTTTCCACAAAATGCCTGGCTTCCTGACTGGAGGCCATCACAGTGACAAAATACTTCCTGCCATCGAAACCCTCAGCGCCATCGAAGTCAGATTTTACCCGGTCCCTCAAAAACGGATCATCATCAAGGAACAACAAATTCAGGTGATGATTGGCGGATTTCATGAAACGAAGGCTCCATAAATGGCCAGTAGCGGCTCGAAGTTTGCTCCAACAACCGGTTCATCTGTACTCGACAACCGGAAAATCCCAATCATTACGGGAGGCGACTCATGGTCCGGAGTTTGCTCATGTTCGTGGTGCCGCGCGACCAACGCCGGTCGAATCGCCACGCGAGGCAGCCATGCGGCCACTGGCTGCCTCGCAACCTGTACCTGTAGAGAGTCGGTATCCGTCCCCATACACTGGTTCGATCATGACACCGGTAAAAGCGACGCGTTTACGCAATCGTGAGACATGGGCATCAAGACTGCGAGGTGCGACTTTCGCACCATGCCACACAACGGACATCAGCTCGGATCTCGCGGTAACCTCGTCACGGCGCTCCATGAAATGGCGCAACAGGCGGGTTTCGGTGGGGGAAAGAACCTCATGCTGTCCACATGAGATACAACTGACCTTGCGAGAATCAAGGTCCAGCAGCAAGTCACCCTCACGGCGCTGGCGGAAGTCGGGGCTCAATTGAGGGACGATCGTCAAAATACCCCGGATCTGCTCGACCAACGTCTGTGTGGAGGGTGGAGCAATCAATACAGACAAGTTATGCCAGCCGTTACGGTCAAGGACCTGCTGAATCTCCCTGATACGATGTTCGCGGGACGCAGGCGCGCCGGCCTGTGACTCCTCGATCAGGATCAGCCTGGGGGAGGCACCCGCCGGGATGGGTTCACATGCCGCAACCTGCATCATCGACCGGACAGAAGCGAATGCCCGGACCGCAACCAGCCCACAAAGGGCGCCTGCCATCCGGGACACACCGGCGGATGGACTTTCAACGATCCAGACGACAGCCATTGCAGACCCCTGAAGCATCGCTGTAGAGTTGGAGCGACCAGTGTCCCTATTTTATCCCGAAGGACACCAAATACCCACATTGAGGCGACGGACACGGGGCAACATGATCAGCATCACACAGATTGAGCAGGCGAACCGCAAAGTCAGGGAAATTGTAAACCCAACCCCTGTAAAGCGTTCCTACTTCCTTGAGGATTTGGCCAAGTGCAAAGTCCACTTGAAACTTGAAAGTCTGAACCTTTCCGGATCATTCAAGATCCGTGGAGCAGCCAATGCGCTGCTCTCCGCCCCGCGAGCCCGCCTGGAAAAGGGTGTCATCGCGGCCAGCGCCGGGAACCATGCGCAAGGGGTCGCCCAAATTTGCAAACGAATTGGAGTGCGATCGACCATTTTCATGCCCGCCCGAACTCCTCTTGTAAAAGCCCAATCCACCAAGGCTCTCGGCGCAACGATCAACCTGAGTGGAGACAGTTACGACGCGGCTTACGCGGCTGCCAGGCAATTTCAGGCCCAAACCGGTGGCGAATTTGTACATGCCTTTGACGACCCACGAATCATTGCTGGACAGGGAACTGTAGCCCTGGAACTTTTTGAGCAGGTGCCCGACGCGACAACCATCATTGTTCCCATCGGGGGAGGCGGGTTAATCAGCGGGATCGCCTGTGCTTATAAATCCAGATTCCCTCACGTCAAGGTCATCGGCGTGCAAACCGAGGCATATCCCGCCGTCGCGAGAAGCCTGGAGGCAGGCACCATAACACCGACGGCATATCACCGCACCATCGCGGATGGAATTGCCGTCAAGCAGCCGAGTGAACTGACATTTGAGATGATCAAGAAGTATGTCGATCAAGTCGTTCTGGTTTCTGAGGACGAAATCGCTGACGCTTTGATGGCCTTGATGGAACACGATCATGTCCTCGCGGAGGGATGCGGTGCTGTCACGGTGGCTGCACTGGCGAAACTATCACATACCGGCATGTTGTCCCGGGAGATGCCGTCAGGCACCACTCCTTCCGTCGTCTGCATCGTATCGGGCGGGAACATCGATACTACCCTCCTGCAACGCATCACAACCCGCGGACTTCTACGTTCCGGGCGCTTCATGCGCCTGCATTGTACGATTGAGGATCGCCCTGGCAAACTCGTCGAGTTCCTGAACATACTGAGCAACGAGGGCGCGAACCTTGTCGAGGTGGAGCACAATCGCATGTTCGGCATGTCGTACTATGACGAGGTCAGGGTTGACGTGGACCTTGAAACCACGGGCCGGGATCAGCAGGAGAAGATCCTGGCAGCCTTGCACACGGCTGGATTCAAGGCGACGCCTGTGTTGTGAGAGTCGCCTTTGCTTCAACGCATCCTTTGGTTCCAGGGACGATAAAGTCCGTGGTCAACCTCGAGAAGCTCGAGAACCCTGCCGACAACAAAATCAACCATGTCGTCGACCGACTTCGGACGCTGATAAAACGCCGGCATCGCCGGGACCATGTCGACTCCGGTTTCGCTGAGCGCCAGCATATTGCGCAGGTGAATCGTGTTGAGAGGGGTTTCCCTGGGCACAAGGATCAGGCGACGCCTCTGCTTCATGACAACATCGGCGGCCCGTTCGACGAGATTCGACGAGAGCCCCTGGGCAATTCGCGCGAGGGATCCCATGGAGCACGGGACAACAATCATGTCCGTTGGAGCAGAGGACCCGCTTGCGACCGGGGCGAACAGGTCATCGTTCCTGAAAACCCTGATGACTTCACGGAGATTGGGAGCAATGTCTCCAGAAAGAATGTGACGAAGGGAAATGCGTCCGTCTTCGTAGGAAGAGATTAACTCATGGTCAGCCACTTGCCGCGCGGAATCTGTCGCGACAACATATACGCGTGGAAACCGGGTCACGCACTCTTGGATCAATCTTTCGGCATATATGCTTCCAGAGGCACCGGTGACCGCGATCAGAATCCGCCGGCCTGGCGAGATATTTGTTCCCGTTTCCATCATCGCGTCACCGTCCTTGCCACCAGATCCATAAGAACTCCGGCACAGAAAACCATACTGATCCAAGCGTTTGCAGTGAAAAATGCCTTGTCGATCAGACGTCCGTCCACCTGCTCAGCATGATCACGGAGGATCCAGTGCTCCCAAAAGAGCAGTCCCGATACCGCAACGAGAGCCAAGTTCCATAAGGCACCAGCTCCCGCAACCCTGCCTGCAAGGGCAAGGAACAAAATCATCAAGCCAAAGCAACCGCGACTGATCAAGACAGCTGCCCGCGCGCCATACCGGGCAGGGATGCTGTGTAACCCGTTTTCCCCGTCGAAAGTCCGGTCCTGCAAGGAGTACAGAATGTCAAAACCTGCCGTCCACACGGTCACGGCTGCGGCAACCAGCAACGTGGCAGCACCTGCCCTTCCCGTCAATGCGATGGAAACTGCGACAGGAGCCATGGCCAAACATAAACCGAGGTAAAAATGCGTCAGACAGCTGATGCGCTTCATTCTTGAGTAAAAAGCCAGAATCATCAGCAACGGACAGGACAGGATTCCACACAGTGGTGAGAGCATTGACGCAGCGAAAACCAACACGACCCCGGCACCCAGAGAAATGAAGAGGCCGCCTTGACTGCTGAGCCTGCCAGCGGGAATGGCGCGCATCACTGTGCGCTGATTCAAGGCGTCGATATCCGAATCAAGCCATCGGTTCATTCCCATGGCGAAGCTCCGCGCTGAAACCATTGCCACAAGAAGAAGAACGGACTGGGATACGGTCGGCCAACCCGCACCAGAGAGGATCAAACCAACCAGGGCAAATGGTAGCGCAAAGATCGAGTGCGCGATCTTTATGTCAGAGGAGAATGCTGCCAGCGACTTTACCAGTTCATTTCGCACAGTCTGAACCGCCAGTTGTCCTTGTCGCGGCTACGCACCATCATGGCAGTGCCGCGCGTTGTGAGACCCGAGGCTACGATCGTGGAAATTTCCGGGAATATCCCATGGTTTCCTTGTGCCTCAATCCGTTCAGGGCTCAGTCTGTATGTCCCAATGGTCGTCTCACGGTCAACCCATTTTGGGACCAGAAGGCGCGCCTTTTCAGTCGCTTCTCCCGGCACCAGCACCGGATCTCCCAAATGGGTGTGGGGGAGCCGCGCCGTGTGCGTCCATGCCGGGTTGGTCGAACCCCTCGGGAAAAATGCTGTTTCGATTTGAGCGTTGCCGACGAGACTGTCCCCCGTAACGGCCGTGACAAAAAATCCCCCTGTCACAGCCAATACGGCCCCACTTTCAACGGCCGCATCCGTCTTGAAATTCAAGACACCGGAATCACTTGATTTTCCCTTGATACCACCACCTGACAACGACCATTCAAGCTTGTGGATTCCACCCTTCCCAGGCAACAACCTGGCAACGGTGACCATGGCACCATCGGCCAGCCGTATCGATTCAGTCATCGGCTCGTCAACTTGGAGTCGAGGTGGCGCGACGTTCTTGTATACCGTCAGCTCTGACGGCGTTTGGCTGGAGCCCGATACGGGAGACTCAAAAAGGGCGGGGCGTCCGTTTCGGTCCCAGCCCTTGCCCGACGCAATGAGTTCACCAGCCGTTGATCTCCTGAAAACAACATCCGAGACGGATCCCATGTCTTCATTGTCCGGCCACGGCTCACACCTCAAATCCGTGGTTTCATCCAATTCCGACCACAGGTGCCCAACCCCTGGAGCCGACGATACACACGCACAGACTACTACCAGAAACGCAGTCAAGCCCCCGGCAACACAAAGAAAAAACGCCGATTTTAGGGGAAATTCAAGCCGTGGCACGCAAACACCGCTAATTTTTAGAATCATGTGTCCGATGCGGAAAAAGATGAAAAACTTCAAACGCACATCATTGACCTGCCTTGCCACGGCATCCGCCTTGCTGGCGATGGTCGGCTGTCAGGCCAGTGTCGCGGTGAAACCAGAAGAGCCGGTTGCCCTTCCATACCTGAAAAACACGCCAAACGAATGCTACTTCCTCGATGAATTCATGCCAACGCCAGACCGCCTTGTCAGCGGCCGCAGCGGATCCGCAAAGCTCAGGTACTATGTGTACAAACTGGCGAAGTACAAGGAATATCAGCACAACCAGGTTGTCCTCGCTTTTTACTCTGGAGATGACCGTTGCTGGTCCCTTTATGAGGAACGTTACGTCAAGGACAGCCTCTAAACCCGCGCTCGCAGGAAAGTTTTGCTACAATAAGAGGGTCTTCCGGGTCATCAAGGTCAAGGAGGTCCGTGATGAGTCTGATTCCGGTCATCCGGATCATCGCAATTGCCATTTCGATCCTTGTCGTCGCACCGGCTTGCCAGACACCGTCGGGCGCCGGGTCACTTAACCTCGGTAATGAGTACGCCAAACAAGGCCTTTTGCGCGAAGCAATCGACCAGTATCGCAAGTCCCTGTCAATCGACCCTGCCAACCCGGCAGCGAACCGCAATCTTGGTATCATGCTTGTCAAGACCGGAGACTACCGCAACGCGATCAAAAACCTTGAGAATGCCGCCGAGAAACTGCCCGCGGATTTCGACACCAATTACTACCTCGGGGAGGCCTGTCGTGCGGAGGGCCGCTATGGCGACGCGATCTTTCGCTACCAGCAAGCTTTAAAGATCAGGCCGAACGAAGCCCGCGCGCTCAAGGCCCTGGCATGGAGCTTCTATAAAATCCGCTATTACGCCGAGGCGCTCAACAACAGCCAGAAGCTCCTTGCCGCTGACAGCAGGGACGTTCAGGCATCAGCCATCACTGCCCGGATCCTCATCAAGTTGCGACGATACGATGAAGCCCTCAACGCGATACAACTTGCGATGAAAAAAGCCGACAAGGAAACGACTCCTTTCCTTCGTAGCATCGAAGGAGACATCTACCTCGAAACTTCCAATCCTGGGAGAGCGAGCGAATCTTACGGCGCCTCTCTTCGGGACGCGCCCCTTACTGCCAGCGCGCTCTACGGCATGGCGAGGATTTTCAATCAAACCGGGCAAAAGGACAAAGCTGCTGACGTTCTTGAACGCGCCATTCGCGTCCGTCCAGAAATGGCAGAGGCTCATTTCTTGATGGGAGAAGTACTTGAATCAAGCAATCCCGCAAAATCACGCAAACATTTTGAAATCTTCGCAAAACTGGCAGCAACGGACCCTGATTTACTCGGCGAGATGGAGCAAGTGAGAAAAAAATTACGCACAGCAAGAAAATAAAGGCCATCAGACGAGTTTCATCTCTGCCTTGTGATAGCTGAGCAAGCTGCGCTTTGCCTCAAAGAGGTTCTTGTAGGACTCGTATCGGACACGAAGTCTCTCGGCCTCACCGCGCGTCTCTGACATCTTCTCGAGGAACTCAACATATTCGGAATCCGTCTCAGTCAATCGACGCAAACGGGTCTCACTCATATTGCCATCATCAAGACGGATCATGATTCGCGCCCGAACCGTCGGCTTCAGAAGCTCCAGGCGATCGGCTTCTTTTTTTGCGTTCGCGTATTCAAGGCCGACCTTGTTGGCCAAATGAACAATTTCCTCGAGCCCAAGACGATCGGATGCCGAGGTATCGATTTGCCCACTGGCGGCAGAAGCCGCGCCATTGATAGCTGGATTGGATCCTGACGATGAATTTTTCGACGTGTCGCCCATAGGGCGTGAAGTTACCAATATCCTTTGATTTTGGCGAAAGTTTTTGAAAACACACCGGATTTCCGTCACTCAACTTAACCCCAAGCCACTGATCTCACGAAGATTTCAAGGAATCCTTCCATTGACCGATAAGACTATTGGCCGCATGGCCAAACCGGTAAAAAGGAAGGTCATCATGGATCCCGCAATCCGGCTCACAGCGACGCCCCAGGAGTTCTTCCAGGAACGGGTGAACTGCGCAAAAGCCACCCTGAAAGTGGACCTGCCGAACGATGTGGAGTTTTACATCGTGAACCTGCTGTGCTCGTTCATCGCAGCACCGGCGATTGGGAAAGAGGGCGGAACCGGGAGCGACTCCACTTTCTTCGCGACACCACTGGCCTTTATGCTCCGTGACGCGTCCGAGGCCGCCCCCCAGGACAAACCAAGCAAATACCGGGCTCTCGGCGACACCAGCCTCTACATCACAGGCTTCTTTCAGGATTATTTCAATCGAAAGACCTTCGATATTGAGTACTACATAAATCTCGGGCGGACTGGTTACGACCAGGCCGCACGCCTGATGCCACCCAATCGTCCGGAATCCGCAAACAGGGACACCCTGTCCGCGCTCGCCATCGACTTTGTGAAAGTCATGGATTTACTCTCTGAAGTGTCCGAACAAGGGCGCGGCCGCGGAGCCGTCGATATCCTGAACGTGTATGACCGCTGGACCAGGAGCCAATCCGAGCGTCTGCGCAAGATCCTCGCCGACCAAGGCATTGATGCCGTCGAAGTCCCCTACAAGATCGCGCAATAGGGCAGGCGGAATCATGGATCACAAAATTTCCCCGTTGATTTGCCGTATCGAATCCATACTTGCCTCCTACTACGGATTGGACGTGATCTTGAAAGCCAGTGACTGCCTTTTGCCTGTTGTGCAAGACACAACCGGAGAGCCCCATCAGGGGCGCGTGCTTGTCCTGACGGAGGGCGAAGAACTGATGCTCGGAATTGAATTTTCATCATCCGTCGCGGATTCCCTGCAAAGATGGTTCACCCCGGGACAAGTCATTGGCGGAAATGCCATCGCGGCGCTGCTGGTTGTCATAGAGGAAGTCAGCCACTTCCAGTTACTGGCGCAGAGAGCCTCGCGGGATTTGCCAGTCACGCAACTTGAGCTGGAATGGCAAGCCGAAGTGGACAAGCTCGTGGTGCTGCCGGAACTGGTCGAAGAGAGGGGAGCGCGGATTACCACCATGGGTTTGTGCCATGCATTGTCGAGCTCCTTCACATTGCGCGAAGGCATGTCAGCCGAAGACTCCCTCCGGTACCTTGAAGCAACCCGCTACTTCACCAGGCTCGTGAGCAGCGCCAACTTGTCGAGTCACGACGTGAGGGATCCACAAGTGCGAACATGGCTGCGCCGGCTGTACCGCATGTCCTGGAACAACAAGACAACCGCGATCGCGGCGTGAGAAACGACCGATCAACCGGTCAAATAGGCTTCGCCGATGAATCTTCCTGCAAAAAGAACTCAAGGAATTTCGACTGACGGACAAGACCATCTCGCTGGAAGTCCCTTTGCAAGCGGCGCAATTCCTCCAGTCCCTCAGGATCAGCGGCCAGGTTCCTTATTTCAGATATCGCATCGTGAGGGTCAGAACTCATCAGCAGGAGTTTCACCTTCTCTGCCATCAAGTGACGGTCCCGCGGCATGATAAGCAAGGCCTGCTCAATGTAATAAACACCCTCTTGAGCGGAATGGGCCCTGTCGGCAGCCTTTTCAAATCGCGAAACCACAAACCCTGGGTCGGTCGCGGCCTTGATCCCCGCCAAAGACAACGCCAACAAGATGGAGATCATCATGTAGGCGTATGGCTTGCTGCGATATGTCAATCTGTTGGGACGCAAATGAAGCATCGCCCAAGTCAGGGACGCGCCCGTGAAAAGGCCGCCCATGTGAGCGGCATTGTCGATTCCAGGGATCATCAGGCCAAAGATGATGTTGATGACAACCATCCCGGCATAAACGCGACGTCGCGGGCGCTTGCCCGTGACTTCCTCGATCCGGCGCCCGACAATCCTCTCAAGAACATATCCGCTACCCAGAAGGCCGAACAGCGCCCCGGACGCCCCGGCGCTCATTGCGACACTGGATACCGCACTCGCGATATTCCCGAAAATACCAGACCCCAAATAAACAATCAGGAACCAGCGGGTTCCCAGGATACGCTCCAGTTGATACCCGATGTAGTAGAGGCCCATGGAATTGAAAAAGAAATGAATCATGCCGATGTGGACAAAAACCGGGGTCAGGAATCTCCAGAATTCGCCTTGCACGAGACCCACTGGATCCTTTGCGCCGAATTCAAGAAGAACCTCCCTGCCTGGCAACAAGAGAGAACCTGATTGCCAGCTCATCACAAGGAACACAGCCGTGTTGATTGCCATCAACCGGCCGGAAATCGTGCCTAGCCAATAGTTGATTCCCGCCGGTTGAAACACCGGCGGTAAAACCGGGATGTCCTCGTGTGATCTATCCTGATCCTGCATGGAGTTCAGAGAACCAGGAAGTCAGTCTGGGGAGAATGCATTTCAAGGTACCGGGCTGCCGGACCTGTTCCCGCATGATGCTTGCTGGACAACATCCACACCGGTACGTGAGATCCAGGTTCTCCCTCGAAAAGGACGACTTGAGAAACTTCGGCGGTTCGCCCGCGGTCAACTGCGACCTCGGCCGAAAGGCGAATCCTGTCCCCTGGCTTGACGCCCACATTGACATGGTTACTTTCCAGCACAAGTTGGTCAAAGCGCCCGGTCTTGTGCACGGCGTCAAAAACAATCCGGAAACAGCCGGACTGCCCTTGTCCACGACAATTCGTGGAAATGCCCGCGACCGTGTAATCACCGCCGGTCCTCTCCATCTTCGTTGAATTAACCTGCGATTTCGCGAAAACGTGACCTCCAAAGAAGGCAAAAAGCATCGCGATGATGAGAGCCGGTTTTACACCAGCAATTCGGGCTTGAGCGGTATTCGTCACGGTATTCTCCGGGTCATTCGGTTCTATCTTATCGCAATCCCCGGGGCGGTCACAGCCTTCCCGAGGGCCAGCCACTCCGAAACCTCGTTGATTTCAGAGTGCATGGACCGGTCCGAGTCCACGGTCGGAGCGATTTTGCGGATCTCCGATTTAACCTTCCTCAGGGAGGGAGAAGGCTGCAGCGGAGCCAGCAAGTCAATCCCCTGGCACGCAGTCAGTGCTTCAATCGATAACACCTTCATGCCGTTGTCGATCACTTGACGGGCTTTCCGTGCCGAGATCGGACCGTGGCAAAGCACCTTGTTCTCTGAGACCAGGGCGGCAGCGACCACATGAGGAATCATGAATCCGGAATTCAACCCGCTATCGACCGTGACAAATGCCGGTAGTCCGCTTTGGGCAGGATTTGTCAGCTTCTCAATGCGACGTTCCGATATATTGGCGATCTCGGAAACGGCTATCGCGAGATAGTCCAACGCGAGAGCCAGTGGTTCGCCGTGAAAATTTCCGCCGCTGATCACATCAGTACCACCGGACCCGTGCGCGAATGGATCCATGAAAACCAGCGGGTTGTCCGTTACGGAATTCAAGTCGCCCTCGACAACAACCCGCACATGGTCCAGGGCGCCTCTTACAGCACCATGCACTTGCGGAATGCAACGAAAACTGTAGGGATCCTGAACCTTCCCGCAATTACGGTGCGAATCCATGATCTGGTCATCACCGGCAAGGAGATCCCGGAGATTTGCCGCGACCTTGCCCTGGAAAGCCTGCTTGCGAACCTCATGAACACGCGGATCAAAGGCACGAAGAGTGCCCCGAATCGCTTCCAGACTGAGTGCCGCGATGATATCCGCGGATTTGCAAAGGGTCTCCGCGTCTACCACGGCGAAAGCACCAAGGCAGGCCATGAAGTGAGTGCCATTGATGCACGAAAGCCCCTCTTTCGCGCCTGGCCTGAATGGCTTTACGCCGGAGACATCCAATGCATTGGCGGCAGACATTCTATTGCCATTCCAGCGGACATCTCCTTCTCCCATCAACCCCATCGCCAGATGAGACAGCGGAGCCAGGTCACCGGAGGCTCCGACGCTGCCTTTTTCCGGAATGAGAGGCAGGATATCGTGTTTCAGGAAAGCAAGGACGGTCTCGACGGCCGACCGTGAAACTCCGCTGTGCCCAAGCAGAAACGTATGCGCCCGAAGGATCAAGAGCCCGCGAACGACCTCGTCCTCGCAATAGGCTCCGACACCACAAGCATGCGAACGAATCAAGTTTACTTGGAGCTGCGAGAGCTTGTCTGGGGCAATCTTCACATCAGACAAAAACCCAAAACCCGTATTGATTCCGTAAATCTTGCTCTCGGATGCCGCCTCCACCTCAACGACCCTGCGAAATTCTTCCAGGCGCTTCCAGGCATCCTCCGTGACTCGGACGGGAGGATTCTTCTGTCTTGCGAGGCTGACCAGGATATCCGGGGTCAAGTGACCGGTTCCGAGATTGAATACATGGTTTGCAGAAACGGAATTCATAGAGTCATCCTATCGTCAGGCTCTGCCGGCTGAATCATCTCAGGCTAATGACGTCTTGATCGCTTTCAAACTGGCGATCGCGGCAACACGGTCCGTCGCACCGAAAACCGATGAGCCAGCGACGAGCACATCCGCGCCACTGGCACCGACCAGTACGCCGGTTGTCGCGTTGATGCCACCGTCAACACTGATTTTCAATTTCTCGCGGATACCAAGCCGGGTGGCCATGGCGCTGATCCGCTTGACCCGGTCCGGAGCGTCGCCCATGAAAGACTGCCCGCCAAAGCCGGGGTTGACGCTCATGACGAGGACGAGGTCAACGTGAGGCAACACCCGCTCCAACGTTTCAACGGGAGTCGCAGGGCGCAAGGACACTCCAGCCCTGGCGCCCTTCGACTTGATGAATTTCGCGAGAGCGACGGGATCATTTGCGGGCTCAATGTGGAAAGTCAACAAATCCGCACCGGCATCCACGTATCCCGCGGCCACTTCATCCGGATTCGACACCATGATGTGTACATCGAGCGGTTTGGTGACGATAGATTTCATTTGCTTGATTACAGGGAGCCCGAAGGTCAAGTTGGGCACGAAGTGACCATCCATGACGTCTACGTGGAGCCAGTCGGCACCTGCCGATTCAATGGAACGAAGCTCGTCAGCGAGATGAAGAAAGTCCGCGGACAGTATCGACGGTGAAACAAGCACTTGGTTTTCCCCAGGGACGTCAGCGGATCGACTGACAGGTTGACGTCAAACGTTCACAGAGCCACGACGAAGCATCTTTTTTTTGATGATGTCGGCCTTGAGGCGTGACATACGCTGAAAAAAAACGATGCCGTCGATGTGGTCTATCTCGTGCTGTATGCATACAGCGAACAGATCATTGGCCTGGATCTCGTATTCCTTGCCATTCTCGTCAAAAGCTCTCACAGTTACTTCGGCCGCACGATCCACGAAGTCGAACACCTCAGGAAAGCTCAGGCAACCTTCCTGCCATTTGATCTTGCCGGATTTTTTTGTGATGACCGGATTGATCAGGACCCAACGCTTGTCATGCCAGGTTTCCTTTTTTTCCTGCTGAGCCGGATCAGGGCTTTCCGTCCAGGGAATTTCGATGACAATGACGCGCCTCAGTTCACCTACCTGATTCGCCGCGAGACCGATCCCGCCGGAGGCATGCATCGTCTCAACCATGTCGGATACGAACTTCCTGAGGTCATCGTCGAACCTGGTAACAGGCTCAGCTTTGGTTTCAAGGATCTTGTGGGGCCAGACCAGAACGTCAAGAACAGACACGTGCTAAAACTCCAATGATTCGTCTTTTCAGATGATCAAAGGGTTAGCATAGATTTTCAATGGAATCGAGGCTCAGCCCCGGTTCCGGCCGTTGGGGGCCCCGAAACCCTTGCTGATGCGGTCAGCCAGACCGTCCGCACCAGAGCTGGCCGTGTCCAATGCCGCCTTCATTGCCCGCGTCGCCTGAACCTCGACTGCCGCAACTACCTGATTATTCACGAGAACATCGTGGGCATGATGAAACAAAGTCCGTCCATCGACCCGGATGGACAGCACGAAGACCCAGATCACGCCCTGAAGAAGAACGCGGACGGCAGCCTTCAGTTTCTCACGCATGGAGCGTCTCCCCCGGTCTTTTTATTTCGATGCACCGCAACGGAACTCAGCTCGCCAATTCCTGGCTGTCCACGTCCTTGGTCGCAGACTCCGGCACCAGGGCCAACTTTCCGGCGGTCCCGAAAAGCTCCTCGTAGACCTCATTGTAATCCTTGACGAAACGAACCCGCACACGGCGCTTGACGTTGGCCGGCAACGAATCAAAAGTACTACGGTTCCTCTCGGGGATCAGGACCGAGGTAATCCCCTCACGCAGGGCTGCCAGAATCTTTTCGCGCAGACCACCAATCGGAAGCACCTTGCCATGGAGGCTGATCTCGCCGGTCATTGCCGCGCGCTGAACCGGAGCGGAACCTTTCAGGGCAGAAAGGATTGAGGTTGCGATCGTGATCCCTGCGCTGGGACCGTCCTTGGGTACCGCACCTGCCGGCACGTGCACGTGAATTTCGTTTTTATTCATGAGTTCGGGATCGAACCCGAACGCGGCGGCCCTCGAGCGCAAGTAGCTGAATGCAGCCTGCGCCGATTCCTTCATGACATCGCCCAGCTGACCCGTAAGGACAAGGCGACCCTTTCCGGTCGCGATCATGTTTGTCTCGATCGCGAGCACCTCACCGCCGTAAGGCGTGTAGGCGAGGCCCATGGCCACACCAATTGTGGATTCGCTGTGGATGGTCTCAGCCGCGAAACGCTCCGCGCCGAGGTGCCGCTGAACGAGCGCAGGGGTCAGACGAACCGGAAGGGGCTTTTTAACGTCATCCTTGTCCACGGTTTCCAGGGCTTCCGCCTGCTGGCGCGCAATCTTGCGACAGATCGAAGCAATCTGCTTCTCAAGTCCCCGCAAACCACTCTCGCGAGTGTAATTGTTGATGATCGTCGATACTGCCGCCTTGCCGAAGATCACATCTGCCTCTGCAAGACCGGATTCCTTGATCTGCTTCGGAATCAGGTACTGGTTGGCGATTATGACTTTTTCCTCTTCCGAGTAACCTGATACTTCGATGATCTCAAGACGATCACGGAGCGGAGCCGGGATCGTATCCAGCGTGTTGGCATTCGCGATGAACAACACGTCTGACAAGTCGAAGGCGACACCAAGATAGTGGTCGACGAATGACTTGTTTTGCTCGGGATCGAGAACCTCGAGGAGGGCCGCGGACGGATCACCACGGTGATCTGAACCGAGTTTGTCGATCTCGTCGAGCATGATCACCGGATTCATGCTCTTCGCGGCCTTCATGCTGGAAACGACGCGGCCCGGGAACGCGCCAACGTAGGTCTTGCGATGACCACGGATGTCAGCCTCGTCACGAACCCCGCCGAGGGAGATTCGAGAAAACTGGCGGCCGACAGCACGGGCAATCGAACGACCGAGGCTGGTCTTGCCAACCCCGGGGGGGCCGACGAAGCAGACAATCGGGCTCTTCGCCGAGGGATTCAACTTCTTGACAGCGAGGTACTCGATAATCCTGTCTTTGACTTGATCGAGGCCGAAATGATCCTCGTCGAGGATTTTTTTTACGTTCTTCAGATCAAGGTTATCTTGCGACTTGACGCCCCACGGGAGAGACAGGATCGTCTCAACGTGAGTACGGGTCAAGGCAGCTTCACTGGTGTCCTGGTGCATCCGTTCAAGTCGGCGCAACTGGCGGGAGGCCTCTTCCTTGGCCTCGGCGCTGAGATTCATCTCTTCCATGCGTTTCCAGAGCGCCTCGACCTCTTCCTTGCCGTCGTTGTCACCAAGTTCCGTCCGGATTACCCGCATCTGCTCGCGCAGGTAATGTTCGCGCTGCATGCGGCTGATTTCTTCCTTGGCCTGGGACTGGATCTTGACCTGCATCTGGTAGACTTCGATTTCCCTCGACAGGAAACCGTAGACGCGGCGCAGGCGCTCAACAGGGTTCGCCAGGGCGAGGACGGACTGCGACTCGTGAACCTTGAGCCCGAGGTTTGCCGCGACGAGGTCCGCCAGCCTTCCCGGCTCGTTGACGTCTTCCAGAACCATCAGGATGTCAGGGGAAAGAACCTTGCCGAGACCGACAACCTTCTCGAGGTTTTCGCGGACAGCGCGAATAAGGGCCTCAGTCTCCGGGCTCCCGTTGACACAAACATCGTCAAGGACGGTCCGCGTCTGGACGATTGGATGACCATCGTTTTTAGCGAGGGATACTACTTTTGCCTTGTACAGGCCCTGAACCAGAACCTTCATCCGGCCGTCGGGCAGTTTGCGGGTACGCATGATGGAGCAAACGGTTCCCGTCGCGTAAACATCGAAGGGAGGTTCCAGTGAAGCCTCGAGGCCGGTACCTTCCTCGCCGGAAACCTTGAAGGCCGACAAGAAGATTTTTTTGTTTCCTGCCATCGCGGACTCAACCGCGTTGATGCACAGGTCTTCATTGACGAAGACCGGGACGATCATGTGCGGGAAGACAACGATGTCTTTCAGCGGGAGTAGAGGAATTTCCGCACTCATCTCTGGACTCTGGGTAACAACCACGGCCGTCATCCGGGATCTCCTTCGGAAACAGTTGAAACCAGAAAAAGTTCTTTCTGCTGTCTCAAGAGTCGTATCGGAGGCCCACTGGCGAACATTAGGATGCTCACCCTTGGACACACTGGATCCTTGATTTGTCTTTAGCAAGAATTCCGGGATGGAATCCCAGTCACTTCAACCAGATCTGCCTGCCAGGGCGGCAGGAAGGTTCCCGGAGGATGGGAACCTTTCTATTTGGAGGGCACCGTCACACTAACCATGGAAGCCCGGACCAAGCGACCATTCAAAACGTAACCCTTTGCGAATTCCTTGGCCACAGTCTCAAACTGGCATTCCGGATCCTCAATGCGCTGGATTGCCTGGTGCACGTTGGGATCGAATCTCTCACCAACCGCAGGAATCTCCTCGAGTCCGTGCTTGCGCATCGCGGCAAGGAGCTGACTCTGTACCATCTGCACGCCTTCAATCATCCCGGCGCTACCACAGGCACTCGCACCGATCGCTTGGTTGAAGCTATCGAGGACCGGTAGCAAATCCTTGATGAGATTCTCGGCCGCGAATTTCAACAATTCAGATTTTTCGCGTTCCGCCCGGCGCCGGTAATTTTCAAGGTCCGCGGCGAGTCTCAAATACTTGTCGTTAAGCGCGCGGTTTTCTTCTTTCAACTGTTCGAGTTCAGCCCGCGATCCATTATTCAAATCACCCTCAGAGCCTGAACCGGCCCCATCGTTTTCCAATGCTGGATTTTCAGTATTTTCCTGGCTCATCATGGCTTTCAACTCTCCACCATTCTACAAAACATCACGTGATGGCAATATCACCCGGACGCCGTGTAGTCGATGCCATACAAGCCATACCTGAATCAATTGTAGAACACGGGAAAAGGGGAGTTGAAGGGGCAGAAATTGCATCCCGGATTTACTTTTTTTCAAGTCAAGATTTTTTGTTGAAGGAAATCCTTTTTATGACCGTTGACCTAAGCAAGAGCTGCTGTTAGTTACTTCCATCCCAAACACGGAGACTGTTGACAGTGGAATCCCTGCGCGAAACCGACCTCGTTACAAGCCGTCCCAACGGAGCGGCGCTGCAAGTTGAATCCCGCATTGAATTCGACCCGGCTACACTTGAAAAGATCGACGGCCATTCCCTCGAGAATCTGGTCGACGTGAAAATTGGACGATTCCTGGACCAGCTGGGTAAGTTTTACCCTGAGGGCCTGTACGACCTCATCATGTCGAAAGTGGAAAAGCCGCTAATTGGACAAATCTTGAAAAGGACCGGGGGCAATCAAGTTCATGCCTCCAAGATTTTGGGAATCAACCGGAATACCCTTCGGAAGAAAATGAAGATTCACGGCTATGCTCCCTGACTGAGGGAAAGCCGGATGAAACACGCCAAGACCCGCCCCCGAAAGGCGGGTTTTTTCATGCCTTCAGCAAGTTATAGAACGAAACAAACGATCCTTGATACGCCAGTGGAACCGTTTCGAGGCTGCCATGACGATTTTTCCCAAAAATGATCTCCGCCTTTCCGGCGTCCTCGGAATTGCGGTCGTAATATTCGTCACGGTAGACGAATAAAATTACGTCAGCGTCCATCTCGATGGACCCGGATTCCCGCAGGTCGCTGATCTTGGGACGCTTGTCGATGCGTTTGTCAGCTTCACGGTTTAGCTGCGCGAGCGCAAACACCGGCACCTGGAGCTCCTTGGCAAGGCCTTTGAGGCCAGCTGAGATTTCAGCGATTTCGCGTTCGCGGCTCTCTGGACGACGCCCGGCGGAGGCAGTCATGAGCTGCAGATAGTCGATTACGATCATTCCGAGCCCATGCTGCTTCTTGAAGCGGCGGCATCGGGACCGGAGTTCCGCAAGGCTTATTCCACTGGTCTCGTCGATACCCAGCACTGCCGGGAGGCCGCTAAAAGAGCGAAATCCCTGGACCAGGCGATTGCGCTCATCTTCGGTAAGCGGGTCACCCTTGCGCAACTTCGAGGAGTCCACTCTGGACTCCGCGGAGATCAAACGGGTCATCAACTGGTTCTTGGACATTTCCAAGGTAAATATGAGGGTCGGATGACCTTTTTTCACGGCATTGACCGCGCAATTAAGGGCGAAAGCTGTCTTTCCCATACCGGGACGGGCGGCCAGAATGATCAAGTCACTCTTCTGCCAGCCACCTGTAACCGAATCCAAATCCGTGAAACCGGATGCGACGCCGCTGAGCTGGCCAGCATTGAGCATCTTGTGTTCAAGCTCATTGATAGTGCTCTCCAGGACCTCCATGTGGGTCGATACCCCACCCTGGCGGTCCTGCTCATGGGTAATTTCCAGGAAGGTCTTCTCGATTTCCTCGATAAACCCCATAATGTTGCCTTCGGCGGCAGCAGCCTTGCCGATGGTATCCTGGCATACCCTGATCGTCCGGCGCAGGAAGTAGTATTCCGCCACGATCTTGGCATGATGCTCGATATTCTGGGCAACAGGGGCCTGCTGCATCAAATCCACAAGGTATACGGGTGCCGAAACGCGCGGGTCGGGATCCATACGCTGTAGCCGGTCGGCAACCGTCACGAGGTCGCAGGGCTCGCCCTTGGAATCGAGCTCCATCATGACTGCGAAAATACGGCGATGATAATCGAGGAAAAAATGATCTTCGCGGATCTTGTCAGTGATCAACCCAAGCAGCGGGGGATCACGCAGGATCGCGCCCAAAACAGCCTTCTCCGCCTCCACGGAGTGAGGCGGAGCGACAACGTCTATCGACGATGGGACCCGCGTGTGTTCCATTCAGCTCCAGAACTTGTCGAGGTATCAAAATAAAGCGCCGGGAGGCGCCCCTTTCCAAGGGAAAGGATCATGCTCCACCCGGCGCAAGTCAATCGCTACTAGAAAAAAATCTCAGCCCGCGACAACCCAGACCTTGAACTTGGCGTTGACATCGCTGTGCAACTTGACCTGAGCCGCGTAGACACCGACCTTCTTGATATCATCAAGAATCGTGATGTCTTTGCGGGAGACTTTGATGCCTTCCGCCGCAAGCAATTGCTCGAGCTCAGCAGTGGTGACGGAACCGAAGATCTTCTCATCTTCGCCCACCTGCTTGGTTACAGTAACCGAAGTTTTTTCAATCGAAGCAGCAGCCTTCTTGGCCTCAGCAAGAAGCGCTGCGCGCTTCTTGTCAAGAACGCGCTTGTGGTGCGCGAGGGCTGCCTGGTTCTCCTCGTTGGCCGGCATACAGAAGCCGCGCGGCAAAAGGAAATTGCGTGCGTAACCGTTCCGAACGTTGACGATGTCACCAACGCGACCGAGCGCGTCAACGTCATGGCTCAAAATGACTTTCATAATTCCAATCTCCGGAAACCATTTTCCTGGTTCAAACCGTTTGTTTACCGAGAATTAATCGCGACCGATTTCTTCCGCAGCTTCACGGGCAGCGGCTTCGCGTTCTTTCGCGGCGGCAGCTTCCTTCGTGATTTCAACCTTGCGCTTGGCAATGTCCACTTGCTTGTTCACGAGGACCGAAAGGTAGCGCAGGACGCTCTCGTCGATGCGCATCAGGCGTTCCATCTCGTTCAAGTGGGCCGGCATGCCCGCGAAGTCATAGCTGACGTAATTGCCGCGGTACTGCTTGTTTATCGGGAAGGCGAGTTTGCGGGATCCCCAGACATCCTTTTTCAAGATCTCACCACCATCGGCCGTCATGTACTTCTCGTACTTGGCGAGGATACCCTGGAACTCGCCCTCAGGCATGTCCGCGCGGGTGATGAAGGTCATTTCATATTCTCTCAGCATTTTCCGTCTCCTTTACGGTTTCTCAGCCTGCGCTCATGTCCCGGCACAGGCAAAGGAGGTTAATTTCCGGACCCCGGTGATCTACTGCCTTGAAAGATATTTTTCAATCGCAGAAGAGCCTCGTCGGTCATCACGCTTCTCATGTTCTCGAGTTCCGCGAGCCCCATAGGGGCGAGAACCCAGTCCGCCACAGCTACCTGAAAGGTCGCTTCGAGCGGTTTGCCGACTCCCAGCTTCACTCTGGGAAACCCGGCGGAACCCATGCATTCGATGATGCTGCGGATTCCATTGTGGCCACCGTGGCCACCAGCTGTCCTTACCTTCACTTTCCCGGCAGGCACATCGATGTCGTCATAGAGGACAACGATGTCGGAGACGGGAATCTTGAAGTATGCGGCAGCCTTTTGAACCGATCTGCCGCTCACGTTCATGAATGTCTGGGGTTTGATGACCAGACACTCCTCTCCCGCGATGACAGCCTTGGCAGTCAGTGCCTCAAACCGTGACGATTCGTCACGCCAGTCAGCTCCTGCCTGCCGGACCAGCTCTTCCACCACAATGAATCCAGCATTGTGACGGGTCGACTCGTACTTTTTCCCCGGATTCCCGAGGCCCACCAGGAGCTTCACGGTCGTTTGCCCGGAAAAAAAAGCGCAGCCTGATTCAACAGAATCAGGCGTGAGCCAAGTCAACGTGCAGCGCAACGCGCTTCACGTGGTCGAGCTGAAGCTCCGTGATAACAACCGGAAGTACCTTGCCGTCGAGGCTGAGGTTGAACTTCTTCTCGTTCTTCCAAGCCCTTGACAGGAACTTCGGGTTGATTTCCAGCATGGTCGATTTGCCTTTGTGGCAAAGGTTAGCCGGGATCATTCCATCGCGACGAATCCGGCGGCAAGCGCCTTTACCGGTTACTTCGCGATGCTTTCCTTCGATTGTGATCATGGTCGTTTCAGACATGACGGTACTCACCCTAAAATCTATAGGCCCAACAGAACCCTGCCTTATAGCCACATCTGCCATGGCTTTCAAGCCGTTTGTCCACAGAGTTGCCGGTACTTTGAAATTAAACGAACAAGGAACTGATGGAGTCGGAGTTGTGAATCCGGCGGATGGCTTCAGCAAAAAGCTCTGAAATACTTAACTGCACGATTTTACTGCACTTTATTGCCTCTGCTGAAAGAGGGATGGAGTCCGTGCAAATGAACTCCCTCAGAGCCGATGCCTCGATTCGGGATATGGCCGGTCCAGAAAGAACCGGGTGGCTGACAACCGCGTAGACACCTTTGGCCCCATTGGCGGCAAGTGTATCGGCCGCCTTGGTCAGAGAGCCCCCGGTGTCACAGATGTCATCAACGATCAGGCAGTTCCGGCCTTTCACGTCCCCGATGACATTCATCACCGTGCTTTCATTCGGTCGCTCACGACGTTTGTCGACAATGGCAAGGCCACAATTGAAGTACTTCGCGAGTGCGCGAGCACGTTCAACGCCTCCCGCGTCAGGGGACACGATGATCAAATCCAGAAGGATGTCCGGGCGCGAATGCAGGTAATTGGCGAAGACTGGTTTCGCGAACAAATGGTCGACTGGAATGTTGAAGAACCCCTGAATCGCGGACGTATGCAACTCAAGGGTCAAGATCCGGTCGATACCCGAAGTCTCGTAGAGGTCGGCGACAAGCTTCGCGGTAATCGGGGTACGCGGCGCGTTCTTCCGCTCCTGACGGGCATAGCCAAAATACGGCACGACAAGAGTGATGCGTTGAGCCGAGGAACGGCGACAAGCATCAGCCATGATGAGGGCTTCCATGATGTGGTGATTTGCAGGTGCGCAGGTCGGCTGGATGATGAAAACGTCTCTACCCCGCACGTTGCTGCCAATCTCAACGCGAGTTTCTCCGTCGGCGAAGTTCGACACCGAAGCGGATCCGAGGGTTGTTTGCAGGGAATCGCAGATGCGCTCCGCCAACGGTCGGTTGGCGTTCCCGGAGAAGACGATGAGCCCGGTTTCCATGGATGTCCGATCACTGGATATGCGGGTTCAAGTGGCTGGGGCGGTAGGATTCGAACCTACGAATGCTGGAATCAAAATCCAGTGACTTACCGCTTGTCGACGCCCCAACTCAAATGCGGATGAGCGAAGAATTATTGTCATCACAACTTGTTGTCAAGCGCGGATGAGGCTTGGATCAACCTTCCCGGGCCGGGGGCAGGTACCGGGACGAGTCAAACTCCTCTCTCCACACCGGGTTGCCGTCCGGATCCATGTCGACAATCCAGCTTCCGCGACAGGCTCCTGGCATCACCAAGATCCGGTCTGACACTGGATCCACGACTTTTGAATGAAAGGCCCGCTTCATGGTCCTGGCCCCAAACCGGGGGTCGGACGCCATGGCCAGGAGTTGAACCTTGAGAGTCGGGCCCAATCCAACCCGGAAGTTCCGGAAGGCGAGTCGTTCATTCAATTCAACGAGTTGTCGCGCCAGAACCATCTCCAGCTGTTGGGTACCTAGCTTCCGGAACTGGACGATCTCATCGATCCTGTTGACAAATTCCGGACGCAAAGTCTCGGACAGCGCGCGACGCAGGCCGCTGTCGTCCGTCCGCGCCCTGCCTTCCGCCTGTATGAGACCCGGATCAAGATTCGAGGTCATGATAATCAACGTGTTGCGGAAATCGGCCACTTTTCCACGACCATCGGTCAAGCGCCCGTCCTCAAACACCTGAAGGAGAATATCAAGGACCTTCGGGTGGGCTTTTTCGATCTCATCGAGCAAAACCACTGAGTAGGGCTTCTGACGCACCGACTCCGCGAGGTCACCGCCCTCCCCAAACCCGACGTAACCAGGAGGCGCTCCGATCAGACGGGCGACGTTATGGGCTTCCATCATTTCCGACATGTCGACACGAATCATCTTGGTCTCATCGTCAAACATTTCCGCCGCGAGGGCCTTCGCCGTCTCCGTTTTGCCGACGCCGGTCGGACCCAGAAACAGGAAAACTCCCAGGGGACGACGCGGATCATTGACTCCTGTCCGTGCCCGGCGAACCGCGCGGCTGACACTGTCAAGAGCGGCTTCCTGCCCAAACACGCGGGCCTCGAGGCGGGACCGCATTTTCAAAAGCCGGTTGACATCGTCCTCGATGACCTTGTCCACAGGTATCCTGGTCCACGCGGCGATCACTTCACCGACCTCACGAGAA
Source organism: bacterium (assembly GCA_010029825.1). Classification (GTDB taxonomy): domain Bacteria; phylum Bdellovibrionota_B; class Oligoflexia; order Oligoflexales; family RGVZ01; genus RGVZ01. The sequence goes on from RGVZ01000032.1 coordinate 27,967, forward strand.
CCAACAACTTGCCGCAGGAAAGAATTTTGCGACTGCTGTGCGATCAGCTGTTCGCGCAATGAGGCAAGATGCTTTTCGTTGTTCGGGATTTCAAGGTACTGGAGGCGCGCGGCGAATTCGAACTCTCCACGCAACTTGGCGCCGTCATAGAGACCAGCGAGCTCTTCCCGCCTGGATTCAGCCTCCCTCAAGGATTCCAGCGCGGAGTGGTGGCTACGCCAGATGGACTCAACACGTCCGTGTTCCTTGCGCGCCTTGTCCAACTCGGCATCAATCGTAACCAATGCCTTTTGGTTCGCGGCCGGATTGCCGATTGCCTTGCGTTCTATCTCAAGCTCCGCGATCCGGGTACGAAGACCATCGAGCACAGCCGGAACGCTGGCGATCTGCAGTCTCAATCGACTTGCTGCCTCATCGACGAGGTCTATGGCCTTGTCGGGTAGTCGACGGTCGGGCAGGTAACGGATCGAGAGGTCTACTGCCGACACAAGGGCTTCATCGTCGATTTGAACGCCGTGGTGAATCTCGTAACGCGATTTCAAGCCGCGCAGGATCGATATCGCGGCAGCACGGCCTGGCTCTTCAACATGCAATGGCTGAAAGCGACGCTCAAGGGCGGCGTCCTTCTCGATGTATTTGCGATATTCATCCAGCGTTGTCGCGCCAAGACACTGGATCAACCCGCGCGCAAGAGCCGGTTTCAAGAGATTCGCGGCATCTGCGGACCCTTGAGGGTTGCCCGCGCCAACGAGCATGTGGATCTCGTCGATGAACAGGATGATCTGCCCACGGTATTCGTCCAATGCCTGGACAAGGCCCTTGATCCGCTCCTCAAACTCACCGCGGTATTTCGCGCCGGCCAGTAACGATCCCAGGTCAAGGGACAAAACCCTTTTGTCACGCATCGTCTCTGGAACCTGACCACTCGCAATCTTGAGCGCAACAGCTTCCGCCACGGCAGATTTACCCACGCCGGGTTCACCAAGCAGCAGAGGGTTGTTCTTTTTCTTCCGCCCCAGGATCTCAAGGACTCGCCTGACCTCATGGTCCCGGCCAACAACCGGGTCAAGGTCACCCTTCTGGGCAAGCTCCGTGAGATCCGAGGTGAAGGATTTCAGAAATGAATTCAACTTGAATTCTTCTGTCGCCTGGCCCGACTCCTTCGAATCCTGGCCTGTCACTGATGTTTTCCCGGTGCCTTGTACCGGTGATTGCCCCTCGTTCTTCACGGAAGAACGGGCGTCCGGTCGATTCTGTTTCAATCCCGCGAAGAAATTCTGGATCACCGTCGACTGCTTGCAGATCGCGTCCCACAATACGGCTTCCGAAACGGCCGCGGCACCACCTGCGGACTCGGCGCGGTCAAGTGCCGCCGAAAGTCGCTTGCCAAACTCAACTTTGATGGCACCGAAAATACGCGGCACTCTGGCAAGGTGGCTCTCGAGATGGGCCTTCAATCTCCCGGCAACGTCCTTGGGAAGGCCAACCTTGCCATTGCGAACTAGCGCAAGGGCAACATGCTCAGGCTCAAAATGAGGATGGCCGAATCCACGGGCATACTGCAGCGCCAGATGAAGGGCTTTCTGCGCAGCGAATTCGTAGCGTGAAAGATCCATCGTCAGCCCGCCAGATCAATGGTTGGCTTGGCAGGTTCCGGGTTCGCTCCTGCAGTCCCGGACACAGGAGGCGCAATGGACGGCGCACCAGCGGTCCAGTTCTTGTCAACCTCGGCAACGACCGTTGTGACGTCATCGGAAATGGGAACTGTCGCAAAAAACCCGAAGGCCTTGCCGACCACGACGTCGCGAAACTCCTCGACACTTTGAGAATGCGTTGCCGACTGAAGGGTGGTGCTGAGAGCCTTGCGGCCCCACATGTTGCCATTCGGCGCGCGACATTCAATGAGACCGTCTGTAAACATGAAAAGTCGTTCACCGGCGCGCAACGGTCGGCGCTTTTCCTCGTACTTGCTTTGGATGTCAACACCCAGCGGATTACCACTGATAGTAAGAGACTGAGGAGCGGCTGGTTTCGCCGCGTTTGGATCCGGGGGAAAAATCACAAACGGGAAATTGTGTCCCGCGTTGGAGTAAACCATTTCCCCCTTGTTGAAGTCGTAAAGGACCGCGAAACAGGTCATGCTGATCTTGCCTTTGACCGCGCCGAAAATGACGTGATTCATCCGCGTGAGCAGCTGGGCGGGAGAGTCATTGAAGATGGCAGCGTCCTTGATGATGTCGGAAATCAGGTTGCAAGCGGTATATGCCATCGCGGTCATGATTGCCGCTGAGGCCCCGTGCCCCATGGCATCGGCGATGTAGACAAGCTCCACGCCTGGCCGGACGGTGAAATGGCCCCACAAGTCCCCCCCGCATTCTGTGGCCGGCTTGTAGCTGCCCGCCATGCGAAGGTTCGGAACCTCAATGGGGCCGCCGGGAAAAAATGTCTCCTGAACTGTGCGTGCCGTGTCGGCCTCGTTCTGGAGTCGCCCCTTTTCAGCCTTGAGGTCCACCTGGGCGGTAAGCTCCTCGGCCATCTTGTTCACCGCGATCGCGATCCGGCCAATTTCGTCCTCCCCCGGAGAATTGATACGCGCGTCAAATCTTCCTGCCGCGATCTCTCCGGTCGCACGATATACCTTCTCAAGTTGAACGGTGCTTTCGCCCGCCCACATGACGCCGATGACAATCGCGCCGATGACCACAAAAAGAGTGACCAGCAACGTATCAAGCTGGGATTTCTTGAGAACACCGAATACAGCCTCCGCACGTTTCTGGACGATAACCCAATGGCGATCCATGCCAATTCCCTGGCGCTGAATCCTGGCAAATGCCCCGACCCATTCAAATTGTCGCTTTCCGCGATAGGTAAACTCCTGCTGCGTAGGAATCAGAGACCGGACGGGCTTCGGCAAACGCGCAATGAACCGGTTGTCGGCCACACGCTGATAGAAGCCGCTTGGCTGAATCGACGTAATGGCGGCCTTGACTACAGGATAAGCCGCGTACGACCTGCCGCTCAGGACGTCTCTGACGACCGTCGATCCCACTACCGTTCCCGTGTCATCGACAATGGCTGTCTCCAGCGTCGGAGTCTTGGGTAAAGAAACCATGAGGGAAGTCAGCCAGATCGAGCTCGCGACCAGAGGGAAATCCTTTGCGCCCGGCCTGTCCGGAGCATACCGGACGAGGACTGTGAACACTGGCAGACGCGAATCACGGGAGAGATTGACAACCCGGAACAGTGGATTTCCTGGCGACGGGGCTAAACTACCGTCACGGGCAAACGCCTCGATCTCGCGGCGCTCGAGTTGAAGGAGCGTCCTGTGCATCGCAACCGGGTCGTTGCCCTGAAACCAAGCTGATTTCTTCTGGGATTCCTCAAGTTCCGCGCCGGCTGACACGATCACCTGACCCAGTGACGGGTCATACCGGAACGAGGAAAGGGTAAGGAATTCTTTGAAACCTTGCAGGTAAGCCAAAAAACTTGTTTTCTGCTTGACGGGTTCCAGCCCGAGAAGCGGTGCCATGAACGTCGTCAACTGGTTGACTTGGGTCTTTACGGTCGCGCCGATTGAATCCGCAGATTTCTCCGCGGCCGCTGTCAGGTCGTCGCGTATTCCGGCATTCAAGAACACCTCAAAGCGTGAGCTATACAGCAGGGAAATCACTGAGATCGCCAAAAAAGCAACCAGCGCGATTACGAGAGAGAATCGTCCGCGCAGGGATTTTGTCAAAGGCACTCTGCCATGGGCTTGGCTCAAGGTG
>RGVZ01000311.1 GCA_010029825.1 bacterium
GGCCAGAAACAAAGCAGTTTTTAACCGGCGACGTTTGGCTCGTCGGCGATCAGGGCGTTGTTTTACGGCAAGACGGCCCGGGCGTCATCCGGGTGGACATTGTTGGCGTGCCGCTGTTCAAACGTTTCCTGTGCGAACCGCAGAGCGAAGACTTTCCGACTAAGCGCTACATCAAGACAATCAACGGCTGCGGCCCGGACGAATTCGGGAATTTCACCTTCACGGCAACAAATCAACTTGCGCCCGACGCTGTGTTGCGCATCTATGTCGACGGCGACACAATTGTTATCGACACCGTCGGCAGGAGCGTTGTGTAATGCCTCGTCCCGGATTTTACAACGATAACGAATATCGCGCGTATCCGTTTGTATACAACAAACCGGACACGCTTCCGGCGCTGCCCACCCACGTGATTTTAGACGCCGGGTTCATCATGGGCCTCGACGCCAAGTTTGACGACACCATACACACTGTATGGTTAAAACAGATCAACAAAGTGGGTTACACCTTCGAGTTTGTATTTGCCACAAACGCCAGTCCGGCGACTGTTTCGTTCTTTCGCTCGACGGCCGCCGGTGAGTGGGAAAACGAGTACGCCGAGTCGGTGGTCGATACCGCTAACCCGTGCGCCGACGAGCCGATCTGGTCTGGGTTTATCGTGACGGGCTCGATGGCGGAACTGGCCGCGCGATTTGTAATAGCAGCGGTTGGCGGCACATGGGCGTTTCAGGAAAATGACTATCAAATCGAACCGGGCCTGCTGCAAAACCTGAACAAAGCGTATCTGCGCTCGATCAGTGTCGGCAACTATGATCGCGTGCGCGTACCGCCGTGCGACGTAACAGGAATCAACGACAATCGCCCGGTTGTCTTAAACGCGCGTTGCATGAAGGGCGACATCCGATTGAAGGAAGGTTATAACTGTCTGATTACGCAAACAGAGCGCGCCAACGAAATCAGCGTTACGGCGTCGAAAGGCGCGGGCGCGGGAGCAACAAGCGCGGAGCTGTGCGCGAACGGCAGCGAAGTTCCGCTCTACCCCGGCGAGCAGCTTCCGCCCGACAGCAAGTTCTACAGCGGCGGCCCAGCATGCAACGAAATCATTTCCACGATCAATGGCGTCGGCGGGTCGAATGTGAATTTAATTGGCGGGGCTGGCATTAACATCTTGATCGACAACGGGACGATCACGGTGCAAAAGAAACCAAACGCACAAGTTAACTGCACGTAACATGGCTGAAAATCTGTTTAAAGACTCGCAGTGCCCAATCGAGCCCGTACCAAAAGCGGACTTCGATTTTATTTCGTCGGTGTGCGATATCGCACCACTGCCGCCGCCGATCTACGGATGCGCCGCGCCGATCATTCCGATAGAACCGCCCACTGAAGTAGGGTTAAAGTGTCCTGATTTTTCGACGCTAACAGCAATCGGCGTCAACTTCATCGACGACGGCGGCTCCTGCCCGCCAGCGAAAAACGAACTGAAAATCGAACGGCGCGACATCGACCCGTGCCAGTACGACGTCACGCTTGATCTAAATATCCCGATCCCGCGCATTCCGTGCCCGGTTATTTCTGCCGGCGAGTTCGGATTAGAGGTCGGCTACCAAGACTGCGTCGTTCCAACCAGCGAGATCAAAATTACGCCGATCATCACACCCGGTGACTGCAACACCCCGGATCAGTGTGAGTTCGTCATCGACTTGGATTTAAAAATCCCGGTGCCGAAGCCAGCCTGCCCACAAATCGTCATTACAGACTTTGCCGTCCGGTCTGGGTACTCCGACTCGGCGTGCATGGTGGGGGCGCAAAATAAATTCTCAATCACGCCGATAGTTACAGCCGGTGATTGCGACACAGCCGATCAGTGTCGTTTTGAAGTCGAGCTTGAGATTGCCGTGCCGATTCCGCGCCCCCCGTGCCCCGTTATTAACCTGACGAATTTTTCGGTCGACAGTGGGTACTCCGACGCTAACTGCCTGCTGAACAAACAAAATTATTTTAATATCACTGCGCGCGAGGTTCCCGGCGACTGCAACACGCCGACCCGCTGCGAGTTCGACGTTGACCTGCAAATCGCGATCCCAATCCCGCGGCCGTCGTGCCCGACGTTAAATCCGCCAACATTTAAAGTCACGTCCGGTTACGACGACTCTGGGTGCCTTGTCGGCGAAAACAGGTTTGAAATTACGTCCCGCGTCATACCGGGCGATTGCAACACACCCGATCAGTGTGAATTCGATTTTGATCTGGAAATCGTCATTCCAATCCCACGGCCGCCGTGCCCGATCATCAACCAACCGACGCTTACCGTAAACACAGCTTTCAACGATCAAAGCTGCATCACGCCGTACTCAAAATTTGATATCACAACGCGGCACACCGCGGGCAATTGCAACACACCCGATCAGTGTGAGTTCGATGTCGACCTAGAGATTAACATCCCGATTCCGCGGCCGCCGTGCCCAATCATTAACACGCCGACGTTTACGGTTAAAACAGCGTACAACGATCAAAGCTGCGGACTCGGTGGTTCTAAGTTTGAAATCACGCCGCGACATACACCGGGCGATTGCAATACACCCGATCAGTGCGAGTTTGACGTTACGCTGGAGATCAGTGTTCCGATCCCCAGACCGCCGTGCCCAATCATCAACCGACGCACGTTTGAAGTCAAAACTGGCTTCTCGGATTCGGCGTGCGTGCAAGGCGGCTCAAAATTTGAAATCAGCACAGAGCACGTCCCGGGAGACTGCAATAACCCGGGGCAGTGCAAATTTAACGTCGATCTCGAAGTCGTTGTTCCAATTCCGCGCATTCCGTGCCCGGTAATCAATCAGCCGCAGCTTGAGGTCAACGTCAAATACGACGACCCGACGTGCGGCTCGGGTGGCGGGTCTACGTTCACAATCACTCCGCGTCATACCAAAGGCGATTGCAACACGCCGGATCAGTGTGAATTTGATATCGAGCTGACGATCGATATCCCGATTCCAAAGCCGCCCTGCCCAAACATTAACGTTAACACGTTTGAGGTCACCACCGGCTTCGCCGACTCGTCGTGCGTGCAGGGTAAATCAAACCGCTTTGAAATCACGCCGCGCATCACGCCGGGCGACTGCAACACACCCGACCAATGCGATTTTGACGTTGATCTGGAAATCGTTATTCCGATCCCGGCGCCACCGTGCATTTCGCTCAACGCAAAATCGTTCACAGTAAAAAGCGGATATGCCGGTACAAGCTGCGGTAGCGGAACGTCGAAGTTTGAAATCATCACGACTGTTACGCCGGCGCAAGGTTGCGATCAGCCAGAACGGTGCGACTTCGACATCGTTCTTGACATCGTAGTGCCGATCCCGCGCCCAAAGTGCCCGACGATCACGAAGTTCATGACCGTCAACAGCCATTATCAAGATGGTCCGGGCGGACGGCTCAGCAACACGCCCAGCTTTTTTAATCTGATTGCGACGTCTACGCCGGCGACATGCAACGACCCCGGCTCGTGCACATTCTTTTTCGATTTGCACATTGACATCCCCACACCACGACCGCCGTGCACAAACGTGCGCATCAAAAACCTTGAACACGAGGTTGGCTATGACGTAGCGCCAAAGTTCAAGTTTGAGATTCAAAAATGCGCCGAGTACGACGAGAAGCGCGGCACAAACAATCCGCCCGTCTGCTGCTTTGAAGTCGATTTTGAACTGTACATTCAAATTCCAAAACCGCCGTGCACAACCGTCTCGATGGTTGTGGACATGCGCGTTTTGCCGCCACAAGCAGACCCGTACGCGTTTGCCAGCGGCCCGATGTTTAACTTTGATCCGGGTTATTACTGCGACGTTGTATTGCCGCTGTATATCGGGATACCAAAACCGTGTATTCCGAAGATCGAAG
>RGVZ01000312.1 GCA_010029825.1 bacterium
CAACGGCCGGAGAGGAGGGGTCGGAAGGCAGCAGCAGCGGATTCGTCTGCCCCATTACATTCGACGCCACGCGCGACGTGATGCTGCTGGTGACGGCGGGAGAGCCGGTGCTTGGCGGAGGTCTTGACGCGAACGTGGTGAATGACATTCTGGACTGCCCGCTGAATCTGCTGCGCTATCCGGTGGTCGTGGATGCACTGGTCGCACGGCTGGATCATCCTTTATCGCTGGCGGCGTGGCATGCTGCGAAAGAAGCAGGAAAAGGAGTCCCCATGGAGAGATCTCCAATGACGCGGCGGGAGCTGTTGGCAGGTGGTGGTGGGATTTGTATCGGCAATACGGAGGCGCACTGTCGGGCGACGGCCTGGACACTGGCGCAGCTCACTACCGGTGGGAAGCTCGTGGGGAATGCGGACCTATGGTTGGGGATGCTCTGGCTGCTGATTCGGCGGGAGCCACGGCTGGCCTGGTTGCGCGACGTAGAGGGATTCATGGAGACGCTGACGGAGCACTGTCGGTGGCGGCTGCAGGATCACACCACCTTCATCGGACTAACGGGTGCGCCGGAGTTTCCTACGACGCGTGTGCCGGTGGGCGTGGCTATCTGGTATGTCTTTGCGTCGGCCCTCTTCACAGGAAGCGACCCCAAGCGGGAGCTCATTCGGACGCACATGGCGCATCTGGATGAGCTCGGAGAGCTGTTGCGAGAGCTAACTGGATTTGCGCTACCCGCGGGGATCGCTGAACACGTGCTGCGGGTGCGTGTGCTGCTCTCTATGCTGAGCGCCGTCAAGCGGGACCGGTGGCGCCTGCCTGAACTGCTGCGGGGGCTCGTACAAGCATCGGTGGCGGGGCCGCGACCGGAGTTGGTGGGGACGGCAGTGCGGGAGCGCGAACATCTGCCGGTGCTGATTCCGCTAGACGGACCGCCCACGGCGGCCGGGCGTGCCGCGGTGCTGGCTGCGCTGCCGGCATTCTACGCGGGGCTGAGCGACCTGGAGCTGGTGGCGCTCGGCGCGTTGGTTGGACCCGACAAGGCTGCGGGTGACATTCCGCTGCCGGTGGGCTGGCGGCCGGGTGCGGTTGTTGGTGGCTGCGCTGCGGTGGGATGGGGCTACGGCCTCGGGCCGCTGCCAAAAAAGCTGGTGCGCATCTGCCCGGCCACCTGTCGACCGTACTACACGCTGGAGGATGGGCGCATCTGGAGCGCAGCGGCAGAGTCGGTGTATGGCATTCCAACGGGGGCGATGATGTCGCTGGACAAGCGGTTCGGTGATTTCGTCTGCCGATATGGAGCTTATCCAACGCGGGAGGAGCTGCTGGTGTTCATCTATAATCGCTACGTGCTGTGTGGTGGGCGGCGGACGCTGCCGGCGGCGCTGGAGCAACTGGTGTCAGAGGTGATGGAGGAGTTCGTGGAGATCGTACAGCGCATACCGGCAGCGGAGTTTGTGGCGCGATTCACAGAGAGCTGCCCGATTGAGCGGCGACGGGCTATGGAGGCGGGGCCCACGGTTCTGTAAAAGAAGAAAGAGAGATGGAATATCCCGACTTGACACCGTTCCAAAATCTGATGATGGCGCTTTTCATGTGTTCGCGCAAGGACGACGAACACGTGAAATGGCTGGGTCAACTGGTGCGACTGCTGAGCGACGAGGGGCTGGACTACACGCAGGCGGATCGGCAGCTGTTTCGCGAACTCCATTGCGGGCGGCTTGGAACGGCAGATACGCTGCTAGTCTATCAGACGCTGATTGACAGGAGAGGCTACGTCATGACGGGTCGCGATCTGGAAGCGGTGCGCCATTTTTTTGATTTGTGGCACGCGCGATTATGAATAGGGCGCCTATTCATAAGCAACGCCTAGGTACGGCTTTGCCTGTCCCTACGCGCGCTTATAAGCGAATCCCTAGCGACCGCCGAATATCCGCAAAAAGGCTGACGGCGCCCAGAGCGGCCAGAGGCGCAGCCATGAAGAAGGCGCCATTGACATCGTCGGGAGTCAGTTGATAGGCGGCAGCTTCGCGCAGCACGATGCGACGGGCCTCATCCAGCAGCAGCACCAGGGCGGGAATCTGTATCAGGAACTGTGCGAGCGGCGGCAGCGGTGCCAAGAGGAGGTCTAGAACGATTGAAATCAGTAGCGCGGCGATGCTGATTCCAATTGTGAGTGCGGTGCGGGCGACTAGCATTGGGTACGGGTTTCTCTAGTGTCTGCGCTGAGTTTTACGGTGGCGGCGGGTGCGGCGACGGGCACCACCACTCATACGAGTGATCATATCCATTAAATCAGTCATATCACCATCAAGCTCTGTTTCTTCATCCGGCGGAAGTCCAACAATAGCCGCCACTGATGCATTTGCTGTATGCTCTTTAAGAACTCTGCTTAGTTCTTTCTGTATTTTTAGATTAATTAATTCTTCTTCTTTTACTAGTTTTAAATATTCATCCCGTTTTTCACTAGTAAATAGCGTATTTTCAAGCGCAATTTTTTGCCTAATAATAATATCAGCTAGAACGTCGTGCAGTGTTGCTACAATTGGGTCATCATATGGTTTTCCACCAGCTTCTATAAGCTGCTCAACTCCGCGTTTTATTTTAGATTCTCTTTTTAGCATACGAATTTGTTTCTTAATTGCGGCTATCATCGCAACCTGTTCCGGTGTATACCTACGGTGCCCCGAACGACTAATTGAATTACCAGCTGGGTTTGCCTGAATGAAGGACAGCTTATTTTCCAGCACTGTTACTAAATCTGCCATCTCTAATATCCTCCACGATTAATTCCGCCCCGCCCAGCCACCGCCTCCCACCAGCTCAATCGTATCAGAAGCATCGGGCAGAGTCAGTGTCCGAAGTGGCCCAGCCGCACGTTGCGATTCTAGCTCGGCCCAGAACTCGGCGGCAGCGGGCCAGCCCGTCTCCTCCCACCAGGCCCGGTTGCGTAGCACGGTGCGCGGATACCAGCCGGTGAGCCACCAGACCGACTCCTCCAGCAGCTCCAGGTCGCCGGGAGGCGGTGGTCCATCCCATGTCGCATCGGCGTCGGCCAGCTCCTCTACCGGGGCGGTGTAGCGGTAGCACCAGGTGTTCGGGTCCTCGGCCCGCCCCCAGACCTGAATGCGGCCTTTCCAGCGCGCGGCGGCGATCGCTGGCCCGTCATCTGCGGCAGCTGGCAGAGGGGCATCGCCGAACGACGCCAGACGCACCGGGCGCTGGGCGAACTGCGCCTCAATGAAATCCACGGCATCTACATCGCAGACCTCCATCTGAACCTGCATCTGGGCATAGTAGTCGCTGGGCACGAACTCACCCGGCTGTCGGCTCTTGGGTGACTTGATCTCCACCAGGCGCCCCGCCACGCCGCCAGAGAGCACCACGCCGTCGGGGCTGGCGGAGAGCCACGGATAGACCGCGTGCTGGAAGCGACCGAGCGTATCGCAGACCGTGCCGGGACCGGCGATCTCCTGTTCGTAGATCTGGCGCGTGAGGCGCTCAAACCGGTGCCCCCACGTTGTCGGTGGCAGCTCTCCATCGGGCTGGGCAATTCCCACAGGGGCACGGGCGGGACGGTCATCGGTGGCTGCAGATGGAAACAGTTTGGTGCGCATCAGCGCGGCGCGACGGCCGTCCAGAATCTGGGAGAATTCGGAGGCGGTCAGGCGGTGGCTGCGCTGGGAGTACCAGTCGGCGGAATGCTGCGCAATCTGGGGGCGCGCCAGGAGTGCGGTGGGCGGTGCGACGGGCAGACTCTCCACGACAAACTCGTGATGGGCGCGGAACCACTCGCGGGCGGTCTCCATCAGCTCCTCGGACAGCTCCTCGCGCTCTGTTGGATCCTCAATGTAGTCTAGCACGGTGTCGGCTGCG
>RGVZ01000313.1 GCA_010029825.1 bacterium
GAGTTACGAGTTACGAGTTACGAGTTATGAGTTACGCAATATGCGTATAGCCGCACGCGACCCGTTCCCCGTATCCCGTGCCAGATAGTTGGCACAGCGCAGCCCTATGGTTGGGGCGCATCAGAGGTCGGTGGATTCACCATAGAGGTCTGGCATAGTGAAGAGGTCAGGGAGATTCCCTGCGTAGCAAGGAGGTGTTCCAATGGAGCACGAGCAACTAGTCAAGGTGATGCGCTCGGCGAAGGGTCGCTTCGTCAAGGTCATCACGGAAACTGCGCCCGTCAGCCCTGCTGAGATGGCGCGTCGTGTAGCGAAGGCTGCGGCAAGCGTCGCGCCTGATGCGAAGGCGGCGATCCCGATGGTCAAGACGCTGAGCACTCGCACCGATGAGCGCGGGTGGACAATCAGCGTTGTTCAGATTGTCGGTCAGTTGGACAAGCACTACGGCGAGGATGGCTTCCACATTGGCAAGGATGGCGGGTTGTCGTTCAGCCTCGTCGGTGGCGCACCTGAGGAGTACGGCTTCGCTACGGCGTGTCCGTACTCTGGCAAGGAAGGCGCGTCGTGCGAGATGCGCGGCAAGCGACACGCGCACCGATCAGTTCGCGCTGATCGCGTTCAGGAGGTCATTATCGCGGGCGAGTCGTTCGCCTGACGGCAAGGGGAGGCGGCGTAAGTCGCCTCCCCAAGTCGGTGGATTCACCAAGTCAATCTGGCATAGTGTAGTAGTCAGGGATTCCTGACGAGTAGCGAAGGAGGTTCAGATGGGATACGCAACGGCAATCGGTATCGCCGAGTCAGGGCTGGACTTGGACTTGCAACTGCAATGGCACTTCACGAGCAACTGCTACCCGCCAATCCCGCTGATGATGATTGCACCCGCGAAGGCGGCAATCGCACTTGCGGAGAACGGCGAGTCGGACAAGATGGTGCAGATGCCTGATGGTGCTGAGCATCGCAAGTACGGATCACAAGTTCCTGCTTGGGTGATGATTCAGTCGCTTCACCTAGAAGCGTTCATCAGCGCGGAGCAGTAGTGCAGAGGGGGGAGGAGCAATCCTCCCCCCAATGCGGAAGGAGGAGCAATGAGTAAGCCAACTGAGGCAATGGGGTGCGACTTCTGCGTTGATGGTCAAGCAGCGTTCATCGCAGACAACAATGCTTCTGGCATCCCGTACGCCTATTGCGAAGCGTGCGAGGAGCACCGCGCTGAGAAGCACGGGTGCGCCTTACTTCTTTCGGAAGGCGCGCAATGCGAGGACGGCATCTGCGGCTGCGGCGGAACGGGAGTCCTATGAGCACGAAGGTTTGGTGCGAGGACTGCGAGCGATACGAGATTGTCTGCGAGTGCGTGGACACGCCAGAGCGGGATAATGCGTGCTATGAGTTGGAGCAAGCAGAGAACTGCGAGCACCCGCAAGAGTCGTAGTTATGGGTTATGGGTTATGCATTATGCGTTATGCATAATGCTATACCCGTACCCGTATCCCCATACCACCAAGCAGAAACCAATCCACCGACCTGACGATGGTACGGATTCTCGGTCGGTGGATTCATCTCTGGCGTGTGGCATTGTGTAGAAGTAGCGGAGATGTTCCGCATAGCAAGGAGGTGCGAGATGTGCCGAATCTGTGGTTCTGACGATGTGGTGGTGAGCGGCGAGGATGTCGCTTTGGTGTGCGAGAAGTGTAAGGAGGAGGCTTGGACTGCGGCAGATGCCGCGCAAGCCGATTCGTGGCGGGTCGGCATTGACGACTACGGCGTAGAGGAGATTGAGGAGGTGGTTTATGAGTGAGAAGCCGTTCTGGTCAAAGGTGAACGCAGCGATGCGAGAGATAGATCGCTCTTCGGTGATGTTCGTGCTCGGTCATACAAAGGCGAGTCGGTGGTGCTGTACCACCTGCTCGGCGGCTCAGGGTCAGGCACTCTGGGATGAGTACGCTGCTGATGAACGCGCTAAGGCTGAGGAGTCGGGCAACGACTTTGATGAGGGGCTTTACGACGACGCGATGTTCATCTTCTACCACGACCAAGACCACTTCGCAGGTGCGACCGATGTGTATCTTGGGTGGTCGGGGAAGGACACGCCAAGCATCGTTCAGCACTTCTTCCGCAAGCACGGACTAGAAGTGGTGTTGCCGCCAGATGAGCACACCAAGATTCTGATCAAGGAGCCGACGCTTGTTGCCGTGTGAGCACGGCAGCGTGCGATGGCTACACCAGAAGAAGGAGCAGGACTGCGACGAGTGCGGCAGGGACGGAGATCCCTGCTCGCTTGTCGTATGTACTGAGTGTGGCGTAGATGTTCTTGGTGAACTAACCGACGAGCAGCAACGATTCTTGGCGCAGACGGCGTAGACAAGAAGGGCGGTAGGGCTTCGGCTCTGCCGCCCTTTTTTGTTGCAGTTATGAGTTATGGGTTATGTGTTATGCATTATGTAATACGCCTATCCCTACCCTATACCCGTATCCGCCAATGGCTCTGGCGATTCTGACTCGGTCAAGGTGCTCGGTGTGAGTCGGTGGATTGGGTCAGCGGGTCTGGCATAGTACATACATCGGGGAAGTTCCCCGCAAAAAGAAGGAGGGTCTGTGAGCGATTCAGAAGTGGTCAAGTGTGGAGCACCGCGTTGCGGCGAAGAGATTGACGATAACTACGCAAACTACTCCAACATCTTGGAGGTTCAGATTTGCGAAGGGTGCTATCAGTCCGATACTGAGCACGCATCGGCGATCACAAAGTTCTCCCCTGATGGATCGGTGGAGCGCGTGATCCTCGGAGACCTCGTGGCAATCGGCGAGTACGGCGATCCTGTTGACGCTTCCTCGTGGAAGCGCGAGTGGCGCGCATCGTCGGCGTGGCGTGGTCATTACGATACGACCTTCGTGAGCGGGTGGACTGAGGTAGAAGAGGATCTTCTCCTCTGGGGCGAGCGTACTGAGGGGCAAGACCTCGGCGTGAAGATTCAGACAGCGTGCGAAGAGGGCACGCTGCCGTGTGAGGTGTCGGTCATCGCTGACCCGACCTCTAACCTCTTCGCGCAGGGGATTAGTTTCTGGGTGCGCGATGCTGACGCGATGACCTTCGCCGTGTGGGTGAAGGGCGACGCAGCATACGCGGGGGCGACCTCGCGCTAGGGGATACGCGGCGACGCGCAATGAGGGGAGTGGGGGCTTCGGCTCCTGCTCCCCTTTTTTGTTGCTGTTATGAGTTACGAGTTATGGGTTATGTGTTATGAGTTACGAGTTACACATTACCCATTACCCGTATCCGCCCTCCCGTATCCCCGCTCCACAATCCCGCTGACCCTGACCTCGTGCCGTCGCGCACCTCTTCGTCGCAGGTCGGTGGATTCAGCGCAGCACTCTGGCATTGTATGAAGTAGAGGAGGCGCTGTGATCGCTTCCCAAGTGAGGAGGTCTTATGACCGACACACAGAATCTACGCGATGTGCTCGCCGAAGCACGCCGCAGCGCGGAGCGCGCTTCGTCATCGGCATCGGACGCAGCGTCGGAGGCATCTGACGCTCGGGACTACGCTGACTCGGCGTATGACTCGGCAAGTTCTGCTGAGTCGCACGCTGATGAGGTTCAGGAGCACCTTGACGAGGTTGCGACGATGGTTGATGAGGTGATCGCTGAGAACGAGCGATTGACGGCAATCATCGCCAAGATCCGCATCGCTCTGGACGAAACTGGCGGCGTAGAGGTCGCTGACCTCATCGCTGAGGCGACAGAAATCGTCGCCTAAACAATCGGCGGACGGCGGCGGGGCTTCGGCTCCGTCGCCGCGAGCCACATAGGAGGGTGTATGAATCGTCGCAAGATTGAGAAGATTGCCA
>RGVZ01000314.1 GCA_010029825.1 bacterium
CTGCCGATGAAACCGCAGCCGCCGGTGACGAGCACAGTGTGCGGCCGCCACGGGGTCATGGACCTCTTTTTCATCGCCACGACTCTGAGAATGCGGCGAATCGACAAGTCGATCGGCAAGACGAGGAACTCGCCCTCCAAGCGCGACGTGTCGAGGCGATTGTTGGACCGTCCCGCGGCGAGGATGCGATCTTGCTCCTCTTGGGAAAAGTTGGTGTAGGTAAACTCGGGATCCACCAGGTCGCGATACATGTCCAGAATCTCATTGTGCGAAATGACGCCCGGGTTGGTCATGTTGTAGGTTCCCGTCGCCGCGCGCTCGATCAGCGTCACCATGACGGGCAACAGGTCGGGGAGGACCGTCATGCTGTTGGCGACGCTGCAAATCTTTTCGTAGGTCGTGATTTTGTGCAAAAAGTTGCGGGCACTGTCCATGTCCGCGTTGATGGGCATGCGGATACGCAGTTGGAGCACGTGACTCTCGAGTTGGTGCATCAATCGATCCGTAAAGCCCTTGACAATGCTGTAGGCGGACCCGAAAAAGTTGGGCTGCGCGCTCTCCGTAAAGCCCGCGTCCGACGCTGGATCGGTCGAGGAAAAGATGCAGCCCGTGCCGAGGTACGTCATGTGCACATTGCGCTCTTGGCAAAGCAACGCGAGCGATACGGGTGCAAAGAGGTTGTCGCGGACATTTTCCACGAGTTGCGGACGGCCACGCTCCAGGTAATCGATCGTGGCGCAACCGTCGCCGTGTGTGCGCCCCGTCAGACAAATGACGCGTGTGGGGCGCAGCGTGTGCAAGAGAGTCCGCACGGCGTCCGTGTCGTCCACGCGCGTGTCGGGTGCCGAAAAGGCAATTTGTCGCTCCCGGAGGACGTCCAGCAGTTGCTGACCGATCCAGCCGCGTCCGCCAAACACGAGCCACATGATACCGTTGGATAGAATGGGAGTTCTCTAGTGTTGGTCAAGAAAAAAGAGAGATGAGTCAACATCCCACCTACCCGACACTTGCGTCCGAGTCCCAAACGACCATCGCCACGTGTCCGCTCCTCCCCACGCCATGCGGTTGGCCCGGGTCGCAAAACGTCGATCCCCTCTACCAAGTGCGGGACGCGTGCTACGCGCAAGCCACGGCCGACGATCCGCAAAAGGACGTGTGGTCCACCCACGCGCAGGAATGCCGTCAGCGCGTCGCGGCGGAGCGATTCCGCTTGGGCAAGAGCGTGTGCCAACGCCGCAACTTCAAGAGCACACCCGTTCTGTGGTTCTACCCGAGTTAGTTATTCGTTACGGCTTGACGACGCTGCGCACGAGAAAGGCCGGGTCGCTCAGCGTGCACGCGAGCGGCGGCAGGCGTGTGGGCGCACCGGGCGCCTGGGTGGCCTCGTTGTACGGCCGCGTGCCGTTGGGCGGATAGGACGAGCAGTGCGACGTGCTGTGACCGCACGCGTCCGCGCCGGTGGCGACGGTGAGGTATTCGGGAATGCGGGCGTTGAGCATGCGCGCCAGATTGTCAAACTTGGCACACTTTTGGATGAAAAAGGCCTCCAAACGCGTGCCAGTGAGTTGCAAGGTGCCCATGCGCCACGCGAGGTAAATGCGGGTAAGGACGTCGAGAGCAGGAAGGGGGTGTTCGAGGACTTTTTGCATGAGACGGTCGTGATCGATCGTGCGGTAGTCAATGTTTTGCACCACGGGCTGGTAGCCGCACGGAAGCTGGCTGTAGGTCGTGACGAGCGGCGAGTTGGCGACGGTGGGGTCAAAGGGCTCGAGGTGGTGCTCAATGCCGGGAAAGTGCAAGAAGCGACGCTCCGCGGCATTGTGGAGCAACTGCTCGCCCTGCGTGGGGTGGAACTTCATGTACGTGTATACCATGTTCATCGTGACGACGTCAATGGCGGACGTGTTGGGCCAGTACGTGTCGCGGTTGAGTTCGGCAAAGGCGTCGCAAAAGCCGTTCCAGGGTTGCGTCTCGCCGTCGCCCTGCGGAAAGGCGCAGTATTGCGCCATAAAGTTCTGGCAATTGCGGCTCCAGGTGCGGTTCCACAGTTCGGAACTGCCCGAGGCGCCGTGGAGAAAGTTCGTGCCGAGCGTTGGCAGCAAACAATAGGACAGCGGGTTGGAGGGATCCGTGGGATCGTAAACGCTCTCATTCAGCGACGCGCCCACGTCGCCGAAACGCGCATAGGGCGATGTTCCGTTGATGCTCATGGCCTTTTTCTCTCTCCGTTTCTTTCTTTTTTCTTTCCGATGAACAACATGACGTGTTCGCCGCCGTCTTTTCATTACCCGGAACTCGTCCGCGAAACGACGACGTGGACATGGCCACACCTCTTTGCATTGCTCGTCGCCGCATTCCTGCGCCGATGCGTCGACGAACGCGCGGCGCTGCATCGCGTGCACGGCAAGATGATTCGCCAACTCTCGCGGCACCCCTGGTTCTGTCTACAGGACGCGCGTGAACGTTTCCACGAACTCCCGTGGGACGTGCACACCAGTCGTCGCGGCGCCAAACGTCGCGCACGCACGCGGCCCGTTCGACACTCCCTCTGGCACGGCCACGTCGACTACGTCGCCGTCGAGCGGTGCATGGCCAACGGGAGTGTGAGTATCCAAGCGTGCAAACGCTTGTCGCGCCACGCGGACGTTCCGTTGGCGCTCGTGCTGGCCTTTCCCACCCTGCCGTGGAATTGGAACGCGCTCTTTCGACACCACGCCTGGCGCGTCGACCAACTCCAACGTCTCCTCGCAACGCAACCCATGACGGTGCGGTGGAAGCACTTTAGCCACAACCCGCACCTCTCTTGCGCCTTTCTGCTGCACTTTCTCGACCAGCCGTGGGACTGGGCCGCGCTCAGCAAGAACCCCCGCTTCCCGCCACAAGACGTGCACGACATTGCCCCCTTGTGCAACAAATGGAAGTGGCGCTCGGCCCTCTCCCATTTTCGCATGGCACCCACCTTTTGGCTGCACGTCGCCACACGTCCCACACGCACCATGAAACTCGGCAACATCCGCAACGTCCTGCAGTGGGAAACCACCTTTTTCGCACCTCTCTTGCGCAACACGTTCCATCGCGGCGAAGAAGCCCGCGAGTGGGCCACGCACATCCTCCGTCGCTGGCTTCGCGAGCGGCGCCGACGCCGACATCACCTCTTTTTCGCACGCACGCTCCTCCCCCTCCTCTCGCGACGAATCGAAACCAACTGCCTCGGACACGCCCTCGAATACGCCTTTGCACCACCACCACCCCATCACACGACGGTCCTGATCGATGAAATGCTATCTAATGATACAATGACGTCCATGTCAAAGCATCCCTCATGATTCCTGTCAAGCCGCGTTCCGACCAGCGCGTGCAGGCGCTGCGCACCGATTCCTTTGCACCCCAGCGCAAGAGTGTTGCCACCGCCGCGGACACCAAACGATCGTTCCAAGCCTCGGCGTCAACGTCTTCTGCTGCCGCTGCCTCCTCTGCCTTTGTTCCTCCCGCACCGCCAGCGGGAGAGGGCGCGTTGCGGAACCACATTCGAGACCTGACGCAGTTGCTGGACAAGCTTTCCACGACCCAGTCGCTCCGTCAAGACGTCAACGATACGCGTCAGTTGCTCACCAAGGTCATTGCCGAAATCCACGCCACGCAAACGCGCTTCCAGGAGTGGCAACGCGTCGCCGTTGACCAGATGATGGAGCAACTCACGGACAACTGGTCGCGCTTCCGGTCCGAGTGGGACGCCTTGCAGCGCCAACTGTCCGCCGACTCGGCTGCCTTGGACCGGGAGCAGATGCACCGCGTGCTGGCGCGCATGGGCGAGGTCGACAAGCATCTCGCGTCGATTTTG
>RGVZ01000315.1 GCA_010029825.1 bacterium
GTTCGCCGGGCAACCAGAACTTGTCGTGCGCGTGCAAGCCGGCAACTCGAGGTAAATCAGGACCGGGTAACTGTGGTAACCGGCCGGATGGTCAATAACGTCGGCGTTGACTTTCGCTTTGTTGTTCACCGTGGCGCCACTTCCGGTGACCAGGAAAGCCCGCTTGGAATCATAGAGGGTATCGCCCGGCTGCATATAGATTTTCGCCGTCACGGCGCGCGATCCGGTTGGCGTCGCGCCCACTTGCGACGTCGTCACCTCGATATCGCTGCCGCCAGGCAACGGAGTCCCGCACATGCTCTGGGCAAAAAAGAAGATCGATGTCCTCTGGGCGCCCGGGTCGCCCAGAAACACCGCTCCGAGATGGCTCGAGTCGTTCAATAAAAAAGGCGCCCCGGCCCCGTAACTCACGACACCGCTCGAATCGTGGAAATCATCGGCCAGCGAGTTGTTCTCGGAACGGTAGCGGTCAAAGAAATACTGTACCGTGGCATCCAGTAAACTTCCCGTCTGCACTGCGACGTTCGAGTTCCCGGTCGTCGAATTATACCACGCCGACTCGATGGCGTTGTGCGTCAACGCGATCTGGTTTGTGCCCATGTAGATCGGGATTTTCAGGGACTTCCAGATCGTGGTCGCAGCGTCGCGTTTTCCGTTGGGGTTGACGTCGTTGCATTTTCCGTTGGCGTCCAGATTGCCAGTCGCGCATTCCAGGGCCAGATCGGTGCCCTTCGTATACGCGCCATCGTCGTCGTAATCGATGTACGGTTTTTGCATGTCGATGTACCACTTCCCGCCGGGGATGAACGCCGTAGTCGCGCTTTGCTTGACTCCATTCACCCAGATTTCCTCGGCGGCTCTGGGCTGGCTGGTCACGGGATCTGTGAACGCCTGGTCGTAGGAACCGTTCTGGTTCCGATCGACGAAACCCTGATTGGTCGCGGAGTAATCGTAAACGCCGGATCCAAGCACATCATTGAACGACTCCTGACCCCGGATCGAGTACACAAGGGTCGTCATCCAGTTGAGCGCGATATCCCTGTACCGTATGACTTTTGAAGCACCTGGGGGCGACGTGTCCGTCCATGCCGCGCTCTTGGCGAGTTGCAAGACATCGCACCTGTTGTTCGCGTCTGAGTTGACCAGGGAGACACTGTCCGAGGTATCGGAATTGTGCCCGGTGATGGCTTCGTTGGCGCCGCTCACATAGTCGTTGACCAGATGCGGCCGGTCAGATGCCATGTGCAGGATCTGGACGCCAATGGACACTGTGCCCTCACTGGACGGCACGCCATTGTTGCCGAGAGTGACACGACCTGTTTCCGAGTATGCCTGGACCGGGTTCTCTGTCGTGGGCGCGCCATCGACGCGCGATCCGAGATTCAGCGTGAAATTCAATGTTTGACTGCTGGCATCGTTCGAGAACGAACCAATCAACGTCCGGGAGTTGACCGTGTTGAAGGAGAGGCTCATGTTCTTGTAATTCACGAGTCCACCACCTACCGAGATTGTGGGGGGAGTCGTCACCGCGACCGACTTCGTCTCGCCCGTCAGTTCATCCGGGTAATCGACAACCCCCCTCAAAGTAAACGAGCCACGTTGCGTTCCGGCGCACACAGGTACGTTATAGACACCGGCAGCCACCGGAGTGACCGCGTATGTGGTGTAATCAGTGTACGGTGATTGCGGGGAGGGAAACGTCCCGTTCGCGCCCTTCACGGCGAGGCGGACATTGGTGGGTGGATTCATGGACAACGAGAATACGCCAGCCAACGTACCGTGAGCCTTCCCGTTGCGCGTCAACTGGAATTGCGCGTAGGCGCAGTCATAATCCCCACCGCCCAGCAGGTCCAAAGCGGCCGTTGTCGCCGACGCCGCACGGGTTGTCGGGAATGCGAATGCGTTGCCATCCTGGGTCGTCATCTTGATGAAATTCAGGGCGAAGACTGCTGCCGTCGCCTGACGCGACGTCGTCGATGTCGTTGACGTCGTCTGGCCACCACCTGTCTCGCTCGAAGTATCCGTCGAACTCCCGCCCCCGCCGGCTCGCGTCGCCCCCGCGGAGGATGCGGCGCCGCCAGCGTTGCAGCCACTGGTCAAAGGCGCGACGACAGAGCACCAGCATGCCAACAGTGCCGTCGCCCCCGAATGGTTTACCAGAACATGTCTGATTTGCGATCCCATGAATCAACCGCCTGTTCCAAGAGGAATTCGGCGTAATATCCGGAAACTTTAGTCAAAATCGCCGGAATCAGAGATCCGCTGATGACGGCGTGGGGGCCGCGGCGGCTGGCTTGCCGCTGCCTTTCTTCACGAGTTCATAAGCACCGCTTTCGAGCAGCTTTGCCACGGCGAGGCGGCCCAGAAGAAGGGCACGCTGCGGGCTCAGGTTGATCTCGGGATGCTCTGACTCGATTTCTTTCACGAGGGCATGGCGGCTGCTGGTGGCATCGAGCACGAAGGGATACTTCTTGCTGGCGATGGCCTTCGCATCGGACTCCTTGGCCAGGCGGTCTTTCAGCACGTTGCGGGCTTTGTCGGCCTGCTTCAGTGCCTTCTCCATCTGGCGGCGGTATTGACGCACCTGCTGCGGGGTGTATTCCACTTCGTTGCCTTGCGCGTCCTTGCCGATGTAGCCTTCCTGCTCGTGATCCTCGGCCCACTCTTTGGCTGCCTGCCATTGCGCTTCGAGCTGGGTCAGATCCTTCTCCGTTTTCACGGCCTCGAATCCTTCCGGCATGCCGTAGAGCGGCGTGCCTGCTGTGGTGCCCTGGCTTTCCAGCTCCTGCACACGGGCTTGGATTTTCTCAAGCTGCTCGCGCAGTTCGCGGTTTTTGGCCCGCGTCTTGAAATTGTCCTTCTCCAGTGCCTTGAGCTTGGTGGCGGCCTCCTTCGTGTCCTCGGGAGCGTCGTCATCGTCGCCTGCTTCCCCGTCGTCCGCATCGTCGTTGGATTCGTCAGCATCAGAATCGTCTTCGACGGTCACCTCGGCAGACTCATCCTCATCGTCGGGCAGGATCGCATCGCGGTCCTGATTGGTCCCGTCCGTGCTGTTGGACTCATCAGCGTCATCGGTGCCCGTGTCGTCGTCATCATCGGCTGTCGAGGTGACAGGTGGAGACTTCGGTTTCGCGGCGGCTTGTGTCGGCTGGCTTTTGGCCTTCGCCTTCACCGGCTCTGTCTTGACTCCTTCCGCGGCACCCAAAGCGGCCATCTGCTCGGCAACCGTGTGGCCGGCCAGTGACTCAAAAATGGACAACGGAGATCCGTCAGGACCGCCCTGAACGCCAGCTTCTACGGGTGCGTTCGAGCCCGTGCCGCCTGCGGAGGCGACATCACCACCTGCCGAGCGGGCAGCCGGTGCGTTTGGAACCGCATGAAATGAGATGAACATAAGACGTGCGCCCTGCGCACGCCGCCACTGCATCACACTGCCTGTTTGCCGACAATCTCACGCGCTCCGAATCTGACACGATCTGCCGCAATGTGAGGCGATCTGAAGTGATGTGCGGCTCAATTTCCCGCCTTAGCCTCCGGCTTCTTCCGCGCCGTGAGCCGGATGATGTCCGCTCGCAAGTCCTTCAGGTATCGCGCCGCGCCGCTGGCCTCATCGCGGATGCGCGGCTCTTGATTGCGCACGGTCATTTCCGCATGCGCTTCGCCGATGAAGCATTCCAGCAAGCTCATCACGGCCCGCATCTCCCGCGTGTCATGCGTGGCTTCGAGTGCATCCGCAATCTGGTCTTCGGTCAAAGGACCGGATTCCATGCAGGTTTCAATC
>RGVZ01000316.1 GCA_010029825.1 bacterium
GCCTCCATAGCCTTGGCGACGGAGGCTTAGGCCGCCGGGGCCTAAATTTTTAACTCTCCACTCGGCGGGGCTAAACCCCGCCCTACACCACCTTCAATTGAAAGTGATGTGGGGCGGCCTTTACGGCCGCCAAAAAGAAAGGCCGGGAGCCTTTCCGCCCCCAGCCTCCTGCGTGCAGGGGCTGGGCAAACCGTCGCCTACGGCAACGTAGCCTTCAGCCGCAGGAACTTCCTTACCCCATCTTGGTCCACCTTGAACTCCTGCCGCTCGCAACCCTCCGGAACCGTGCCTTGGACGGCGGCCCGTTCGCCATTCACCGGGGTGATCGAGACTGGCGTCCCGTAATCCGCCAGACTGGACACCGCCTCACCGACCACGCTCAGCCCGGTCACTCCGCTCGTCCGGACGATCGCCGAGAGCACCAGCTGGCCTCCCGCCACGGATACCGCCGGCTTCTCTCCATCGTTGGCCGTGGCACTGCTCGCCCCGCCGATCGCCAGTTTACCCAAAACCGTCGGACTCATGGTCTGACCCGCCAACCAGGTGTTCAAGTTGAAACCCGAGGCCGGATTCACCGTCACTTCGACCGTGGTCGTAGCGGCATTATAGTTGGCCGAGTCGGTCGGGGTGAAGGTCACCCCATAGCTCCCCGTGGAACCAGGCACGGTGGACAGCGTGGTCCAGCCAAACGTGCCCGGCACGCTCGCGGTTCCCCCCGAAAGCTCGGAGGAGCTCAACGCCTGTCCCGCCGTGATCGCCGAGGCCGTCGGTGCCACTGTGATCGTCGGCGTGCCCTTGGCAATCGTGAACGTGGCCGACTGGTTGTTCGTGCCGGCGGCGTTGGTCGCCGTCAGGGTCGCATTAAACGTGCCCGTGGCCGTGGGGGTGCCGGAGATTGCCCCGCCGGAGGCCACCGAAAGCCCGCCGGGCAGACCCGTCCCCGAAAACGTAATCGGCGCATCCCCCGTCGCCGTTACGGTATTGCTAAACAACACCCCCACCGTGCCCGCAAAGCCGTTGGTGCTCGTGATCGTCGGCGCCGTCGGCACATTCGCCGGCGTTGTCGCCACCCGCACATCGGTCAATCCGATCAGGCGGGAAGCGCCCGATCCCTCCCCCCGCTCCGAAGCCCAAGTGATCACGATCGTTTCATTGGTCGCAATATTCAGCCCCGTGACTTCCGTGCTCAGAGCCGCGTTCGACCCATTCTTGGTCGAATAAGCCAACGCAGCCACATTCGTGTTGTTGCCCACCGCCACCGTGAAGGCCGGGAACCTTAGATTACTTGTCGGATTCAAAGTGTTGACCTCGCCGGTATAGGAGACGAAAAGGTTAGTGAGAGTTCCCCCCGTCCCGTTCACGAGCGTCAACTTGTTCGTCAAAATTCCGGTGCTGGACGTATGGAGATACCCCAGGACCCCAGGGTTACCCGCCCGACCATAAAACTGTTTGTCCAGCTGCCTGAAAAGCTGTTCACATTGCTGCTCGAGAGCGCCCGCCACCCCGCCGGGATCAGCGTGCTGTTGGTCACATCCGCAAAGTTCTGCGTGTAGACCCCCGTAAACGTCGGATACGCCGCCAGCGTGCTGAACGCCCGGGGCGAGCTGTAGTTTGTGCCCACGCTGTTGATGGCATAAGACTTCACCGTGTAGGCCGTCCCCGCCGTCAGGTTCGTCAGATTGTTGGTAAACCCACCCACCGCCGGCGAGTTCGTGACCGAAACCGCTCCCACCGTTGTCAGGGTGGGATCCGCACTCGTCGCCGTGGGCGTGAAGACAAACCCCTGGCCCGTCACGTTGGTGCCCCCATCCGTCACCACCGTGGAGCTGACCGTCACCTGGCTCGGCGTCAGCGAAACAACTCCGGTTTGACTGGTATAGTTAAAAAGATACTCGCGATTATTGATGCGCACCACTGACGCAGTCAGATTAAACGGCCCGAAACGCTTCGTGCCGTCCGCGGCATCACTGATGGTCAATGTTACGGAAACGCTTTTTTTGAATGTGTTACCGTCAAGAGCGGCGGTGGCCGTCTGACTATCGCCCGTTATATCGGCAGAAGCCAGCGCGGTGACTCCTGTCCCGGTGGCGGAGAGGAAATTACCCCCGATAATGTCACCACCCAGCTTGCCATACCCGAAAGTTAATTTGGATGCCGCCGTGGTTCCCCTCCAATTTTCAGCCGACAACGTCAGGGTAAATGACTCGATCGTTACACCTGTGTCATTTTTGAAGGCCGCACCAAATGCAAAAACTGAACTTCCCGAGGCATTTAAACCCAGCGCCCGGTCACTCGCCCCAGTGGTTCCGTGGCTAAAGACACCTCCTGAGTTGCTGGATCCATTGTCGGCCGTAAGAGTCGTGGCCGGATTAGAACCACCAATCGGTGCCACATACCACCCACTTAAGCCCACCATCGAATTTGTCACGGACCCCAGGTTCCTCTGCACACCCACCGTGCTTGAGAATGCTCCCGTCACATTGTTGGTTCCCAACTCGTCAAAGTTCTGCGTGTAGGCCGTTCCTGTCGCCGTGATCGAAATCGGGGCAATGTCCACATTCCGCACCGTCACCGCTGCCGTCCCACCGTTGTAGCCGCTTGCCGTGGCCGTCAGGGTGACGCTGGCGTCCGCATCAACCGTGTTGTCCGCCGGAGCATTGAGAAAGAAGGATGCCCAATCCACCGTCAAATCCGCAGCGCTCGAGCTGGTCAGGGTCACCGTCAGGTCGGAGGTCGGCGCCGGCGTGGCCGTGATGGTCGCTGTCCGGCTGCTATCGCCCTCATTGATGCTGTTGCCGCCTGAAATTGCAATCGTCAGTGCCGGCACCGTAAAGTTACCCGTGCTGGACGCGGCTCCTCCTGCGGTCGTGACCGAGATCGGCCCCGTGGTCGCGGAGGTCGGCACCGTAGCCGTGATCGTGGTCGCACTGTCCACCGTAAAGGAGGCCGCCGCCACTCCATTGAATCGCACCGCTGTCGCCCCCGTAAAGTCCGTTCCCGTGATCGTCACAATCGTCCCGCCCAGACCAAAGGTCGGACTGATTCCCGTAATCGCCGGCGGTGTCCCGCCCCCGCCGCCCGCAGTAACCGATCCCTGAACGTTAATTTCGAGCACACTTCCGTTATCACCAAAACGGAAGGTGCCACCAGCGGCACCAGCCTGATAACCATAAAGCCGGAAAGTAATTGCGGATCTGTTGCTGAGCGCCAGATTGGTAAATGTCATCGTTCCAGAAGAGGTCGGAATGGCGACAACACCACCGATGTTGCTTGCATATGAGTCAACGTCGCTACGACAAACAAGGTTGGTCGGTCCAGTACTGCTTCTGTGACCTCGAACCGCAAGGTTAGTCACGCTAAGCTGATATCCTGACGCTGCGGTTACGGTAAATTGCCAGTAAGCATTTGTGTCAACAGAGGTGCTTGTCGGCCACCCTTTACTGGAAACGTAACCAGCGCCACCTGCCTGACCGTGTTGCCCAACAGTTAATGTTAGGTTGGGGAGTGCCGATATATTCGCGTCTTTAGTGGTGAAAGTTGCGGATCCATTGGTTATGGCGGAATAGCTACTGGTACCCAGCTCTAGACTCGCAATCGTCTGCGCCTGCGCCGCGCCGGAAAGCGCGAGGGTCAGCGCGAGCGCTGCGCCTCGCGCAGATAGGAAATGGGATATGGGATATCGGAAATTCCTGTAGCCTACAGCCTGTAGTCTGTAGCCTTCTGGAACAGTACGGACCAAATTGTTAAAAGCGCTCTGCATGGTTTGGCTCATTAGGATC
>RGVZ01000317.1 GCA_010029825.1 bacterium
CTTGGTGAGCCGCGGATAAAACGCCATGACGCCGTATCGGTGCAGGACGGGCGCGCGATTAATAACAATTGGCTTGGCGTTCATCTGGGCGTTTAATTCAGCGAACGCCTCTTTGTTGCGCTCATCGACAGCCCGTAATGCGTTCATTCTGGGCATCCCACGGCGGACAAGGCCGCGGACAACAAACGGTTTGTAAATCTCCCACGCTTTATCTTCGGGCAGCGCCACTTCGTCCATGTCGAGGTCGGGGTTTGGTGTAATCACCGCCCGACCAACGAGATCGACTGTGCTGGATAATAACTTGCGCTGCATCGTGCCAAACTTCGGGCTGTCACCAAATATCTTTGACAAAAACCCGCGCACATTGCGTTCAACGTTTTTTGGGTGCTGCGGGTCGCCGAGGCCGGTGACACCTTTCATCGAGTCGTATAACGACAAACGCTCGTTGCCCACATCAGACAACAAACCTGAAGCCTCTTTTAACACGTTGTTCGATTCCAACAGTTCTTTGTACAGGTAATTAGCGTCGTCGATAAGTTGCATCTTCTTTGCACCCATCGTCGACACCGGTCGAAACGCCGGCGGCAGCACGCCAACTTTTGTTGTCATCCAGTCTTTCGGGTGCACACCGGTGGCTTCTGCGCCCTTCAGGAAAGCCAGCCTGCGAACGGCGGCATCGCGCAGGGTCTTGCGGCCTGATTTGATATCTTCGCGTGCCTGCTCGATGGCTCGCGGCAAGTTGATAGCCTTGAGTGCGTCATGAATCGCCGTCGGGCCGGTTTTGTCACCAAGTTTTTCTTGCCCCGCCAAAATTGAACGGAACTGTTTTTCGGTCAGGCCGAGCGTGCGGCGAATCGGCTCTTCCATAATCGGGTTGGGCATCGGTTCGTGTAATGTTATTTTTGCCCAGCGATTTCCGCCGTGACCGCCGGTTAGCGTTTCATCGAACAGTCCGCCCTTAACTGGTTTTAAATTACCTTTCCAGTCAACTGTCTCGGCGTTTTGAATCTCGCGCTCGCCGGCAAGTTCGTCGATGTTTTTGTCGGTAAGTGCCATGATGTGCGTCTTGGTGCCGGTGCGTACGACGTTCACGCCGGCGCCACGCAGTTGCCCGACAAACTTTTCGTAGACGTGTGGCACCTTCGGCAGCGGCGGGTCATAACCGGCCATGAACTGCGTCCAATACTCTGGGTTTGCCTGCCCGCGCACCATCTTCGAATCGCGTACAACTTTGCCGGCGCCGTGCGATAACAGCGCGCCGAGTTCAAGCATGCCGACACGCTTGGCGCCTTCGCTGCCGCCCTTGGCCGGCGTTCCTTCAGCCGTATAACCGCCGACCGACCGGCCTTGGCCTTTCGACTCCGCCGTGTGGTGCAATTTCATAAAGAAACGGTTGCCGGTCAGCACGCCGCGAATCTTACGGCCAGTTTCGGGATCGATTAAATCTTCTGTGTCAGTCAGCCCGTGCTTGGCAAGTTCTTTCGCCGCCATGTCGACGAGGTCTTTGTCGTTGTCAAAGTCTTTGATCTTAAACGGTTGACCAGTCTTCTCAGCGATCTTACCCAGCGCGGCTTCAATAATCTGCGCGGGATTCACGCGATTAATAAGCCCCAGCGGACTGACAAGAATTTCAAGCGGACGCCCCTGCGCGTCTTGGGGCATTTGCTGGTCTGGAACAATTTCCGAGACAACGCCCTTATCGCCGAAGCGCCCAGTGATCTTGTCGCCGACCTCCATCTGGGCTGCTGACTTTACAACGACAGACACGCCCTTCTTGGTGTGTTCTACGTCGGTCACGACGCCGGGCGAATGATGCTCCCACGTAATCGTTTCGTTGGCGAATGCGCCGGCACGACCGCGGTGGACTTTGCCGTACACCTGATCGCGCTTCTTTGTGACAAGCACAAGAGGGTCGCCGTAGTTGACGACCGTGCCTTTTTTAATCGCGCCATTGTCGTCGAAGTTGCCCAGTACTTTTTTGTCGTACTCACTGGGGAAAAGGCTGACGAACGCCCTCTTGCCGACGTGTGTATTGTCATCCCACTCAGCCTCATGCTGGTACATGTGTTGGCTGGTGAGTTTCTTGGCCGCCGATTCTGATATCACAACGGCGTCTTCATAGTTGCGCCCGCGAAACGGCGTGTACCCGACGCGCAGATTCAATCCCAGCGCCGCGGTGCCGCCTTTGTCCGTGAAGTTACTGGTCGCAAGCAGTTGGCCGGGCTGTACTGTGTCGCCCGGCTTTACCGTCGGCGTCTGCGTCCAGAACGTTTTACGATTGAACGGCATGTCGTTGTAAAGATCGACGACGTGCTTGTTGCCGTCTTTGTCGCGCAGCACCATCTCGTCGGGAGATACGGAAACGACCTGCCCGGCAAACTGGGCTTTTACAGCGCCCAACTTTTCGCCCATCTCGTCTTCGTGCGACACGCTGCCGTCGCCGTCAAACTTGGCCGACTGCACAAACGGCGCTTCGGCGTTTTCTAACGGGAGCGCCTGCGTAAACATGCGGCTACCCATGATGACGCGCTGGCCTTTCACCATGGACTTCATCGGTACCATGTTCGTCAGGGCCGAAAACGTGTTGTCCATGTTGGGCACGGTGTACTGCGCGTCTTTGCGCGGCACGTATTTAATCTTGCCGTTGACAAGCGCCGCGACCATAGGCAGGTCAGACTTGTCTTCGCCCGGGAACATGAGCGGCATGTCCGCCAGTTCTTGCGGCGTCTTATACTCTGTCTCGCCTGTGTTGGCGTTCTTCACCGGCACGACGAACGTGTGCAGGTTATTGCCGAGTTTGCGCGCCCCAGCGGCAAAGCGCATGTCCACGCCCACTTTGCCGGATTCCGGCGTGCGGAGGTAGTCAATAAAGCCGAAGTGGCTGGGCTGCACGCTGCGCGACTCTGCGGGCACGGCGTCGATGGAGCCGATGCCGCCCTCGCCAAGCCGCGTGACGCGCGTCTGGTGATCGAAGATTTCCGCCGGATTAATTTCCTCCAGCGAACTGCCCAGACCGGAGCCAATCAACGCGGCCTGAATTGATTTGTTGAATACGCCGCTGGGGATGTGGTCGAGCGATTTCTTCGCGGTCGCTTTCCACAGTAGTTGGCGCAACCCGGACTTATCCTTGACGAATCTTTCAGATATCAAATC
The DNA here is from genome assembly GCA_010029825.1 of bacterium. Taxonomy (GTDB): domain Bacteria; phylum Bdellovibrionota_B; class Oligoflexia; order Oligoflexales; family RGVZ01; genus RGVZ01. The sequence goes on from RGVZ01000317.1 coordinate 3,154, forward strand.
CTCCGGACCAAACACCTGCTGAAACGCCATGCTATCGCGGTCGTCGCTCTCGGCTTCCTTGCGGTTGACGGCAATGAGTTTCTTGGTGATGTCCAGAATCGCTTCCGGGGTCAGGTTCTTGTAGTCCTTGCCCAGCGTGCGCTTGGTGACTTCCGGGTCTAACTCCGTCTTGGCGAACTCCGCGGCGATAGCCTTGATCTTCGTTAACTGATCTGCGCCCGGCTCCGGTTTGTACACGAGCCGGCTGTACAACTTATCCAGCGTGCCGGCGTCGCCCTTCTGCATGTTTACGGCGGCGATCTCGTTACCCCATGCTTCCCGTATCTGCTTTTCTTGCACGCCGAGCGTCTTAAGCAGCGGCAGCAGCGGAATCTTCGCCTGCCCAATTTGAATCTGGAACTCGCCGGTTGTCGGGTCCATGTAATAACGGTGCGATCGCCCCTTGCCCGGCAAGGTATTAACGTGCGACTCAAGTTCGCCGTTATCTTTCTCGCGCGTGAACACGCCCGGTCTAAGTCGCAGTTGATGCGACAGCGTGTATTCGACACCTTTGTTTACAAACGTACCCGAGTCGGTCAGATACGGTACATTTGCTATAGTGGCCTGTCGCGTAGCGACA
>RGVZ01000318.1 GCA_010029825.1 bacterium
CACCGGGGGGATACCAATCTTGTGCACGAACCGCCAACTGAGCGTGCCGACATAGTCGCTTTCCCGGATCTTGTCTTGATTCGACTGGGCCCAGTTCAAATAAACCTCATTCTCCAGATACTTGGTCGTCTCAATCCGCAGAGGAAACAACCAGTCGCCCAGGTGTGCAGCATAGTTCTGTTCGATAAAGGTGCGTGAGTGCTCGTCAAAGCACAGCACGAGCACAAGGACACGTGGCATGACGCTCTCTGCTTCTTCAGTGGGAAAAATTACGTGACATCCGGAATGTTGACCGCCGGCGCAGGGTCCGAAAGTGCCGCTGCTCGTTTCCGACACATTGCAGGCAGTCCAGATAGATCATCCGCGTTGGCCGCGAGCATCATGGCGCACGGACCCATGTCGTCTTGGACAGCGGCCGCCGTGTTGCTCCACCATGCAAAGCGGTGCGAATCGAGCGCGGCGGCATACGCTTCCACCGACCATTGTGACGATGCGAAAGGAGTCCAACAAATCAGAACGAGAAGGAGGCACAGTGACGCAACAAAAACGATCGTTCGACGATTTCGATGATCGGTCATGATGACTCTTTTGCTGAAGAACAGATTCTTCTTTTCCTCGTCACGTCTTGTCACTATCGACGTGAATCGACGACGACCAGATGGGGTCCAGAAAGCAAGAAGCGGTCGCAGCACAATCGAACCAGTGGCACAGGGGAGGGATGTCGATGATCCGATTCGCCAAGCGGCCGACTTCGACACCAGATTTGAAAATGCGATCGACAAGAAGCATGTTGCGGTAATTAATCAACGGTTGTCGCTTGGTGGCTTCCATGTGGTCATTGTCTGCCGGAACGGTTTCGTCCGTGTTTGTCACGGAGTAGAGGGTCGTGTAAACGTTCATTGCCTGGTAAACGACCAACTCGGGAATGACAGGGCGGCCGTCGACCACAAAATCGAAAGTTGGTGAAACGAGATGCGCAGGAGGTCGCAGACGAGAGGTCATGAAGCGATGAATGCCGCGCGCACACATGACGTAGGCGGCGGCGCTCATGAAGAAGCCTCGCAAAAGGTGGTTGGGCGGTCGAATACCCGTTTTTTCGATTTTTTGTAGCACTGCCTCGTATAATGATGGAATGATGACGTGTGCTTGAAAGACCTCCCAATCCGGTGGTAAGGCTGCCAAACACGTTTGCAGAGCTTGGAGTGAGGCCTCTGTGAGAACGATATCGTCCTCCAAAAAAACCGCGACTGCGTCGTCAGCATCCATCCCGTCCAGAGACGCGGCCGTGACGGCACGCAAGTGGCTCTGGATGCAGCCCGCATACGTCGGCACCTCGCCTGCAGGCGTTGCCGCATAAACGCCGTCGATGCGGACATGGTTCGTAATGCCCAAACGGGCAAATTGATCCATCATTCGCTTTCGGCGATCACTCCGATGCAAGAGATTGATCCAGTAAAAGCGCCACCCGTGATACGCAGCCTTTGGACGCGTGCAAGTCAAGGACATGGATTGCGTCTTTTCGTGAATCATTGCGTCTCCTTTTATGCGCCTCTCTCTGGTTTCTGTCATTCATGTCATTCATGTCATTCATGTCATTCATCTCACCGACTCTTGCCGGGCGTGTGGCGCTTCGACTTGATCATGTGCTTGGTCGTCGTGCGCACGAGTTCACGCGGCTCCAAGCGAGCCAGCGACAGGCGAGCGGACGGTGCGCACGTGGCCTGTCCACCCAGAAACAGAATGGCGCACATGTAGACGATCGACACGACAAACGCCCAGCGCGAGGACGACAAGAGCAAGAGGAGGACAATGACAAAGGACAATTTGGGAATTTGGGGGCACACCGCAATGTAAAAGAGCGTGAAGAAGAGCAGGTAGACGTAAAAGACTACGGTCAGGAAATACAGGAGCAGTCCCAGCAAAATGCGGAGGGGATGACGATGGCACTGGCCGCGCCCGTGGAGTGCGGCGCGCAGGTGCGTCACCTCGTCATGGATTCTCGACAGGATGGACGACGAGGAGGACGTTTTCTTCGGCATGTATTTCGGGTGCCTCATGGAAAAGTTTTCGCGCGGCGTCCGCGTCATGACCTCGTCCCAGAAGCGGGTCGTCAGCAGGTAGAGAGCCATCGGTGATGCGTGTCGATTTGTTTGGGTCAAGACAAGATTTTCCCGCTTCGTCGTTCGTGCGATTGCGACCACCGCACTCGCGGGCCGTTTGGTAGCCGCACGAGAAGAGGTCGAACGATTCGGTGGGATTCACCGGGAAGCCCAGAACCATGACAGAGGTAATGGGAACGGAAATGATGCACAAACCGCTGCCGCTGTTGCGCATGCAGCACGCTTCGGCCGTGCGGATCGAGTGGTTCTCCTGGTGGTGGACAATGGTCATGGCGAGGTTGTGCGCCGTCATCATGACGTTGGGGCCGGGAATGCGGTAGTCGGCGGCGCACTGGGTGCGAATGGCCAGGACGTTGCGAACGGTCGGCAGCGTCATGACGAGATCGACGGGGAAGTTGTGGCTGATGGCGCCGTCCAGGTAGAGGCCGGTGGCGTCGCGGACGGGCGTAAAGAGGAAGGGCAGCGCCGCGCTGCGGCAGAGGGCGTCGATGCAGGAGAGGTCGCCGTGCGTTTCGCGGCGGAGCATCTCGGTGCGGTTCCGCGTTTGGTGAAAGGTGACGCTCACCAAGTCCTTTTGGAAAACGTCGTGCAGCGATTGGAGCGTCGGCACCGTGTCGAGTTTGCGACGCGTGAGGACGTGGAGGGCCTCGGCAATGACGTTCATGTCAATGAGCCCGTTGGCGCGCCAGACGAGCGACACGTCGACCTGCGTGACTTGGCGGAAAAAGACGACGCCCTCGGGCTCGTAGAAAAAGACAAAGAGTTCAATGGGGGTGAAGCCAATCACGAGGAGATAGGCGATAATGGCACCGACGGACGTGCCCGCATACGTGCGCACATGTTCCAATCGACCAGCGTCCAATTGCTGCTGCAGGGCGCCGAGGAGCGCGAGGCCCCGGAGACCACCGCCGGCGAGCACGACCGTGTCAATCGTGTCCGGCATGTCGTCATGCTTTTCGTTCGCCGACGCATCTCGTAAACACAAACCCGCATTTCAACGAACAACGAGCGATCCACACCAATATCTGTTTGCTTCTTTTCCAATTCGTTATTCGTTATGCGTTATCCATTATCTGTTATCCGTTATCCGTTATCCGTTATGCGTTACGCATTATGCGCGCAAAAAGGACATTTCTACGATCGCCTGCACATGGAGTTTCTCTAGTTCCACTCTTGTGGCGTCATTCTCCATCGCGAGCGAGAAGGGAAAGAGCAGCCGTTGCTCCTCCGGTCGGTAAGGCGGGTAGGCATGAATCATGCCATAGTCGCGTAGCGATGTCAGGAAGCGCGGCGCGATCTGGTAGGTTCGACCGGCGTGCTTGCCGCTCGCTGCCGTGCGCGTTTCGAGCAGTTCCGGTCGGAGTTTGATCGCCGACCAGCGGTGCGGATCGTTGCGGTTCTCCTTGAAGAGGAAGAAACTGGCGTGGTTGCTGCTGTACAGCGGCGGCTTTTGGCTGCTGGGCAGTCGCGGCGTTGCCATATCGCGGATCCAGCGCTCCGTTTCCTCTTGCCCATGGAGCGGTGCTGGCCTCGCTTGCGTGGAGCGAAAGAGGCGGTAGCAGCGGAATTGGCGGTACGAGTCGGTGCCTTGCCGGCAAGGTGTGACGATGTGCTGAACGCGCTGGAAAAA
>RGVZ01000319.1 GCA_010029825.1 bacterium
GTAACGCCGGCACCGGAGAGTGCCCGTGATCGCAACTGACTTGCCGCGGGTCAGGTACTCAGTCACCTTTCCCGGCCGCCACAGGTCGCAGTTGAGGTACATCACCTCGTCCTTGCGTCCGTTGATTGCGATTGCGAACGACGCTACCTCCGTCTCTCCGACCTCCTTCAGCTCGGCGTCCCTCGTCAGATTCCCCGTCCCCGTCCAGACGTTCAGGTTCTCCATGCGTCACCTCTGCGTACTTGGTCAGTCGATCCAACACCGCCTGATCGCAGACACGCTCTGCGACTCTCAGCTCCACTCGCTTCAAAACACTGGCGATCTCCTCACGGCTCGTTGCCGCATCGATCGCCGCCCGGGCTTTGGATTCGATCTCCATGCCGCGGACCTGATTGCGCGCCGGCCGCTGCTCCTGCGGCATCGTCTGCTGGCCGTCGTCGTCCTCCTCGGCCCACCCGCCCACCAAGCCAAGCAACAGGTACTTCTTGGCGTAGGTGTAGGCACTGCCCAGTGACTGCATGTCCAGCTTGGGCTGGCCGCCCTTGTCCACGCCCAGATAGAGCGGGCACAGGCTTGTGACGAACTGGCCGCTGCTGTGACGCAGCGTGCCCACTGCAATCCACTCGCCGCCAATCCTTGTCAGGCACACCTGTGGCAGGCTCAAGCCATTTGCGTTGAGAGGTCCACGCAGGGCCTCACAGATGCCGCTGTACGTGAGATACCAGTACTTGCCGAACTTGTTCTCGCCGGTCTTCTCAATCGCCGGGTACTGCGCCTGGGCAGCCACCAACGCCTTGACCAACTCAGACGTATCAGGGCTGCATGTCAGACCCGGAAGTGCGCTATCAATCACCATGTCCATTCCTCCTAGTCCATGCAGGGAAGACCAACTCCCCCTCCTCCTCGTCCTCGTCACTGCGGTAGTAGCCCAGCTCACGGCGCAGGGCGATCTGGTCCAGCGTGCGAGCGATCTGCTCGCGGGCCTGCTCCACCAGATCAGTGGGCAACGTGTAGACACGGACGCCAAACGGCTTGACCGTCTGGGCGAATACAAACTTCAGCCGATGCGGAGGCCAGTCACAGGCCAGGGCCGCATCGGAGTACCAGGCGTCCTGCCAGAGATAGCCGTAGTCCATACAGGACCTGTACAGCTGATCCCATGTGCTGCTGGTGGTCTTGAAGTCCCACAAAAACAGCTCGGTCACCCCGTCGGCCAGGGCTTTCCGCTTGTGGCCGGCAGCATCGGTGTGCCTAAACGTGGCCTGGCAGTCCTGGGTGGCGTCGAAAATGTCCACCACCACAGGGTGGCGGGCACAGTTGTCCAGGATCCGCTGGATTTTCCAGTACTCCTCGGCGGTCACGTCCTGCTTGCCGCCCAGGTTGGCCTTCCATTCGGTGTACGCCTTCCCCCGGCGGGCGCCGCTAGAAAGGACCTCGTCCGGCGGAACCGCGTAAATGTCCGACAGCGGCACTCCGGCGATGGTGGCCGGGATGGCCCTGTCTACCAGCGTCCCAAAGGACGTTCCGGCGTTCCCGGAGAACAGGGACTCGCCGTTGTCCAGGCACTCCTGGGCCAGACCGCCGCCCTTAAATACCGAATGGGCGTAGGATCTGGTGAAGTGGCCGTCCTCCAGGCGGTAAGCCTGGTCGATCGCCTCTTGGTCCAGGAGCCTACGGGTGCTTGCGTCCAGGCACCCCCCGGTGTAGTGTCCCCCTGTCATCGGATCACCCCCCGCAGGCACCGCAGTGCGCTGCGAGGGCGGCCCAGCACCAGAAGGGTGCAGGCGTCGCCCAGTGAGATTGCCAGAGTGGCAAGCCAGACGAGAGGCCGGGCACAGCTAGACAACTGAGCTAGCTGCCCTGACCCCTTGACTGTCTGCCACCTTGAGAAAAAGTCAAGGTACGCACATTCAGTCATGACGCTCCTCATCGATTACGCACGCCGCTACGCTCAAAAAGTGGGTGCTTCTCCCGGGTATCTGGAGCAGCTGCTGGTCTTCACCCAGCGCCTCCCCTGGCAGGTAGAGGAGGTAACCACCGAGATGGTGGACTCCTACTTGACTGCCGCTCTGGAAAAGTTGAGCCCCACTACAGTCGCTAATCACCGCAGATACCTCACAACCCTCATGGCCGCCGCCAAGCGCGACGGGCTGAACAGTTGTACAGAGCGATTCCGCCGTGTCAAGGTCCCGCGTCCATGTCCGCGCGCATGGTCGCTGGACGAGCTGCGACAGCTGATTGCTGCTGCAAGACAGACGCCCGGTCATTTCCGTGACCTCCCTAAAGCCGACTTCCTAGTCGCTTGGTTCCTCACCGGCTACGCACTTGGCCTCCGTGCCGGCGACCTCATGGCGATGAGGTGGGCCGACGTGCGCGGGCGAAGAATCTATCTGCGGCAAAGCAAAACGTCAATAGCCCACGTCGCTGTTTTCACAGACGAAGCGTTGGCCGCGTGCCAGGCCCTGCCGAAGCGGCCCAGGATCTTCGGCGACTTCGCCGCCCTGAACACCATCCAGCAATGGGTCAAGGCGTGTGCAGTGCGTGCCGGGCTGGACGGCACAACGCGGTTCCTGCGTCGCAGCTGTGCGACCTATGCCAAGGTGAAGGGCATGAGTCCACAGGCCAAGCTGGGTCACCTTACGCCTGGGCTAGCAGAACGCTGCTACGTCGATCAGCTCTTGTACGAGCAGGAGACTGGGGCCAACAGTGAGCCACTGCCAGCAGTGCTAGCCCACTCCTAATGCAGCCAGCGGATCCAGCTCATTCTGCCTAGCTTGCTCACGTCTGCGGCGTGCCGATTCGGCCTGGAGAATTCTGTACAACAAGTATTGGCGCGACTCCTCCGGGCTCAGTCGCTGGATGTCTTCAGGTGAGATGTAGAGGTTCTCAAACGTGGACATGCCCGGTGCCTGGTCCAGGATCTGATTTAGCGTGGACCTGGCGGCGAGGCGGTAGGTCTTGTCACGGTCAACGTCCTGGAGCTTGATGCCTGTCAAGGCGTTGACGCCCAGCTTGGCCAGGCGCTCAGGCAGCGAGATGCGGTCGTCGCGGAGCTGACGAATTGTCCCCAGTACACGGGATCCTCCGGGCGCGTTGAGCGCCGCCTGCTCAAGCAAGCGGGCCAAGGGTCCGCCCGTCAGCTGACCAACGTCCTGTTCGACCATGGAGTACAGGTCCGACAACTGCCGGCCGGAGAAGAACTGGCGGTTCATCGCCACCTCCAGCGGCCCCTTCAGCAGCGGGTTGAACTGGCCCAGGATGTTCTGCCCGGTCTTGGAGATGGCGTCCATCGCCCGTGCGGTGGGCGTGTTGCCAGTGCCCGGGGTCAAGAGGTTCAGCACCGACTCATGCGGCAGGTCGATGTTGGTCACAAACCGGGTAATGCCTGGCGAGGTCACTCCAAGCAACGGGAACTCCGGGAGCGGTATGGCCGCCGACTGCCGCATGTACTCAGGAACGAACTGGTCTTCGCTGGGCTCGGAGCCGCGGTTGATGACGCGGATCGATTGGCCCATCAAGCCGCCCGGGTTTTCCACAAGCTCCTTGCGGATGAGCGGAGTAATGCCCTTGGTGTACGAGTAGAACGGGAAGATCCGCTTCAGGAACTCCCGCTCAAACTCCGTGAACGCGCGCGCGTCGCACGCAGCCACCTGCGCGCACAAGCGGCTGTTGCTGACCACCAGCGCTTCAACCACG
>RGVZ01000320.1 GCA_010029825.1 bacterium
GGGAATGAGACGAGTGATTCTGAGGTGTCTACACAAGAAGCTGAGTATAGGATGGTTGATGATCAAGTAAGTTTTCGTATTGGGCAAAATAAGGATATCAAACCGGAACAGCCCTACCGAGTGCTCCGGGCAGATGCCTTTCAAGTTCAAAAACATTCAAACAGAAATCGGCACGAAAGCCATAATGATTCGACTCTCGGAGTATGAGGTGCTCGTCATAGAGTCTCGTAGAGACGACAAGTGGATCAATAAATTAAACAAGAACGTGATAGTGAATTCGGATAAAAATGGGAAAACGGCGGAATGGTCTGGCAAGAAGAGGAAACCGACGGATTCAGCTCACCCATGCACCGGATTTGACTACCGATCCCGACCAGACCGTAAGAGTCGTCCAGAAGATGCTCGCGAAGACTTGCTTCGAGTTCGAAATCCTGTTTCAGGGTCAGGTACCCTTGGATGATTCCGCCGAGTTCTCCGTCCTCGTTGAGGGTCTCCATCATCTCCGCCACCGCCGCTGGCGGCTCCTCCTCGACATCAAATGGGACGAGATCCACAATCGGCAAGACTCTCTGTCTGAGGCCGTCGAGGTCTTGGAAAGACTCCTGGCACCGCTCCACGGGCTCGACATCTTTCTCCAGGTCGCCAGCGAGCCGGTGTTTCGGGCGCTGCCCTCCGCTTTCCCCACCGGATTGCTCGTCTCGGGCGGCTTCCTCGATGTGACTGCCCTCCCGGATGCTGATTTTTATAACGTGGATCTCCACACGATCCACGCGAAAGACGTGCGTTTCCTCCACGATCGCACACCCGAGGCGCTGCTGATTGGGTTCACTTGCCATAAAGTCGATGACCTCCCCAGGTATTCACACCTATACCATCTATTAGACGGGATCGTCTGTATCCGGCAATGATCAGCCGGATTTCTTGCCGCGAGGCTTCGTGGCTTTCTTGGGCGGCTCCGGTGCGACCGGGATCGGCTCCGGCACCACCACGAGCTCCTCTCCTCTCTCCTCGTCCTCTCCAAGGATGGAGTTCTCGTCTTCCTCCCTCGATACGATTTCCTCCTCCTCCTCAGACTCCTCCGCATCGGCGAGGTGGTTGTAGATGTTCACCTCGACGGGCTGGAGGGTGGGAACAGGCGTGGAGGATACCGTCGGTCTCGAGGCGTTGGGTCGGAGAAGCCCGCGAACCGACTTGTCCTGTGGACGGACGACCACCTCGTAGAGCTTCACCTGGAGCGAGATCTTGTTCCCGATAAAGATGCTCTCGAACTTGACAGCCGCGGTCACCGAGCACGGCTTGTTCAGAACCGTAAACGGATCGATCTCCTGGTTCGACTCCTCGTCCACAAAGATGGTCGTGATCTTGTCCTGCTTCTTGTTGTGGAGCACCTTACAGTAGAGCATCGGGCCACGCCCCTCCACGATCTTGCCCTTTTCCATCTTCCAGAAAAGAGGATTGAATTTCTTCAGGTCGCTCATGTCCAGGTCGTATTTCTCAATGTCCTCCTTGTGCTGGAGGAGGTACTCCTTGCAGTAGTCCGTGATCCGGTTGAAAGTCTCCGTGAACTGCTTCTCTTTCTCCGTGCAGCCGTTGCGGTTCCACAGGCACAGGGGCATGACGTAACCGTTCAGGATGTTGGTGGCCGGATCCCTCGTCTCCTGAAGCCCGAACGAGTGGAGATGATCCGGGGTCGAGAGGATGAGGTCGCCGATGCTGTTGTCCGGGTTGCGCACCGCGATGCGGATCCGCTTGAAATTGATTTTCTGGCCCGGGATGCTCCCGACCTCCGGCTTGGAAAAGATCAGGTTCTCGGTGTTGAACGTCTGGTAACTGGAGAGCTGGTTGTTGGACATTGCTGGGGAGGAGTTGTTTGTTTGGTTGCTGTAAAGCGGGGATTTTTTTAAATCAGTTTTTGTCCTGAGCGGCCGAAAACTGATCTAAAGGCGCGAAGACGCTTAAGTAAAAAATGGACAACGAGGCCTATGATTTTTTTCGCGTCCGTCCCGAAGAGGCTGTCGTGGATCTGCCGGAACAGGGTTGCGTCCACAAGAATCTCGTGCTGGAAAATCAGAACAAGATCTGCCTGGAGTGTGGCGTGGTCATCAGCAAGAACCTCTCGTACGAGAAAGAATGGCGGTACTACGGCATCATGGATACCAAGCATTACACCGATCCGAACCGGTGCAGCGCGCGCAAGTCCGAGGATCGATCCATCTTTCGCGACGTGGACAAGCTGGGCTTCAGCGACAAGGTCGTGAGCCAGGCCAACACGCTGTACGAGCAGGTCACCCGCTCCAAGATCTTTCGCGGCAACACCCGGCGCGGCATCATCTTTGCCTGCGTCTTTCATGCCCACAAACTCATGGACAACCCGCAGAGCTGTGAGCACCTGATCGAGATCTTTGACATCTCGAGAAAGGTCGCGCTGAAAGGGCTCAAATTTGTGAATCTCAACATGACGAGCGACACCTCTTTCCGCGGCCTCCAGATCCAGACGGATCTCCTGATCCGCGAGGTCATGAACAAGTTCAGTGCCACGCCGCAGCAGATCCACGACGTGCTCGAGATCTACGGCTACGTCCAGGATCGCTCGGTGCTCTTTCACCGTTCCAGGCCGCAGTCTGTCGCCTGCGGGATCGTGCGGTTCTACACCCTCAAGAAAAATCCCGAGATCACGATGGATTATTTCCGGAGCAAGGTTTCCCTCAGCGAGATCACCATCAACAAGATCGTAAAAGAAGTGACCCGCATCCTCGAGGAAAAATGATGACCGCGTCGTCTGTCCGCTTCTCCGGTCATCCATGAAGATCCTGTCCCTGAATGTCTGCTGCGGGGAGCTGTACGACCCGCTGCCCCTCCGGCGTCTCACGGCACAGGCCGAGAAGATCCTTTTCCTCGATGCCGACGTGCTGTGCCTCCAGGAGGTCAATAATCCTCTTGTCCGGCACGTCCTGGAACGCCGGCTCGGATCGCGCTACCGCTTCCTGACCGCGCCCGTTTCCACAAAGATCATCCTCTCTCGTGTCCTCGCTTTTTCCTTGTTTGTGCTCGTAAACCGGAGCGTCGTCTTGTTTCTCGGGCTGCTGTGGGTCTGGCTCTTTTTCCTCGGCACCGTGGAGGGCGGCCTCGCCGTCCTCGTCTCGCACCACATCCCCGTCTGCGACCACGGCTTTGTGCCGTTCCGCGAGCAGCGCGGCTCAACCTGTTCCAGAAGAGGGGTGTCCTGTGGTGCGAGACGCCGTCGGGCATCATCGGGAACACCCACCTGAACCGCCACCACCGCCACGAGGCTCAGCTCCGGCAGCTCGCGACCGCAAAAGACTGGTGGGTGCTGGCGGGCGACCTCAACACGGACAGGATCGAGCCGATCGGTATGGAGCGGCTGCCGACCGATCCGACCTGGGGCAACGACACGATAGATCACGTGTTTGTGCGCGACGATAACGGTTGGAAGACACGGCTGGTCGACCTGTGTTCGGATCACCGCGGGATCTTTACCGCAAAGATGTAATGTCCTGGCGGATACTCGTCCAGTCGTCACCGTCAAAGATGCCCGTCGCATCCGAATCCATCTGGAGCATAAAGACGTTCTCGATAGCGTGTTCTCGGAGGTACGAAAAAAAGTATCGCAGGAACACCACGGATCCACCGGTGACGCGTGGCACGATGGTCGTGTTGGCGGCTCGATCT
>RGVZ01000033.1 GCA_010029825.1 bacterium
CTCAGGAACATTGCCCGTACAAGTTAGTATCGACGGTGTGAAGCAGCGTCATACAGATGGGATCTCAGAATTCACCAGGGGGCATAAAAATGTTCTTCCAGGAATTTTTGTTACCTTTGAAAACTTCCAAACCTTGGAGACATTACTGTCTAAACACGACTGATCATCAACTGAGCTAACCGGGATGGAGAGGACTTTGGTTTGCCTATTCTCAAAAATGGTCGGGGTGACAGGATTCGAACCTGCGACCTCATCGTCCCGAACGATGCGCGCTACCAACTGCGCTACACCCCGATTTGGGAAGGAATCCCTGTTTGGGGTTCCTGGAAAGAGGCCTCTTTCGAGAGGCCCTTATGTACTGCGCTTTTTGCGCGTTGTCGACAGGACAATTGTGTCCCCGTTCGCCAGTTGCACGGGCAGGACGCCGCCACGGATCTGGTACTCGCGTCCCGTGAGAACTTCCTGGTAAACGCCGTCCGGCATGCTCAAGTCCCTGATATCAAAGTGATCTGCGCCGGACCGCGGGTTCTTCGACGTGGCGAAAAACACCTTGTGTTCCCCGTCGACCCGCTCAAATGCCACGATATGCTTGGTCAGATGAACCAGATGAGTCGCCCCGTAGCGCAGAGCCGGATTGGCCTTGCGGAGAGCCGCCAACCGGCGGATCAGCCGGTAGAACTCGTGATTCTCGTCAAACGAGTTCATCATTGGCCGGTTGAGCGGGTCACCGTTGTCACCCGGGACGAAAAGGTCCTGTTCGAGTCCGTAATAAACGCAAGGCACACCACGCATGGCGAACATGAGCGCGATCGTCTGGCGCATGCGACGCGCCTCGAGACCCTCGCCACGAAGTCGCGGCATGTCGTGGTTGTCAATGAAGGTCACAATGCCACGGGCGTCACCCAGTTCCGGATCCGCCGCCCACAGGCGCGGCAGCAGGTCAAAACTGCCATCTTCCATGAAGATTTTCCTGGCGGCCCAGCGTAGCTCGAAGTCAAACAGGGTCATCTTGTTGCGACGGTAGAAGTCGCGGAAGGTCGGTAACCCGGTCCACTCCCCGTAAAACTCACCGATGTTCTCCATGCGGCCGTACCGTTTCTCGAGGTACCCCTCGAGATCCTGCCAGAACGGCGTCGGGACGTGTCGCACCGCGTCAAACCGGAAGCCGACCAGGTTCGGGACTTTTTCCAGCCAGAAATCGTGTGAATCGTAGAGATACTTCTTCACTTGCGGAACCGTCTGGTCGAGGTCGGCAAGAGAAGCGAGCTGATGATTTTCCAGTTGGAAAGTATCGTTGAAGTCCTCGATGGGCCCGAACTCGTGGAACCATCCATCGCGGGAATCGAGGCTGGCCATGAACTCGCCGTCGCGGAAAATAGACCCGCGGCGCGCGGCCGGCGTCAGGCCTGGAACCGGTTGGACCTTCTGCAGGTATTCGAGGCTCTCTATCGAGGCGTTGGCGGGATTCGTGTGATTGTTCACCGTATCCATGTAGATGCCGAGTTCCGGACCGGCCTTGCGTCCAAGTTCTTCCATGATCGCGAAGTCATGAGTTCCGCGGTCCGTAAAAAACGGATTCAGCCGGAACGCGTCGGCCATCCAGTAGCCGTGGTAGGAGGTCACCGCGACCTTCTGTCCGTTGCGAACGAAGGGAACGACGACGTGCTGGTTCTCAAAAACCGGAGTCAGCCAAAGGCGTGAGACTCCGAGGCGCTTGATGTAGGGCAGGTGATCGATGATGCCCCGGATGTCGCCGCCGAAATATTTGAGGTAGTTCTTGTGTGTCGGGTCACAAAACCGGCCCTCGTGGAGGCAATCATTGGCGCGGTTGCCGTTGGCAAACCGGTCCACAAAAACCTGGTAAATCACCTCATTGCCGATGGCCTTGGGCGCGGTGGTCGATGCCGGGTCGTGATGACGGAACCATTCATTTCGTTGCGCGCCTTTGTCTTCAACCTCGACCCGGGTGTCCGGACGCGGAGGCACCGCGGCCAAGGCTGTGGTGGCCGCGCAAATGGCTGCCGTAAAAATTCCGGTCAACTGACGCGCGCGAACTCGCGGAGTACCAAACATGTCCGCTCAGGACATCGGCTGTCGCCGCGCGGATCGAGGCGACAGGAACTTCGTTGAAACACTTTGGTTCGTTGGTGCAGCTCTTCTTCCAGCAAGGCGAGCAACCGACACTTGCCTGGATTTTAACGCCACGGTCATACAAGTCGACTTCCTGCGCGCAGCTGACGCCGAACCAGGCGATGACCGGTTTCTTCAATGCGATCGCAATGTGCATGCCAAGGGAGCATCCGGACAGAACCATGTCCGCGGCGTCCATCCAGAGCATCCCGGAACGCAGTCCGCCGGTGGTCGGGGTGTTGATCACCCCCTCGTCAGTGGCGAATGCCTCCTTCATCAGGGCCTGGCGTTCCGTGTCCTCGCGTCCACCGAGCAGGGCGACCGCGCAGTCGGGGAATGCCTCGCGCCACATGCGGATGATTTCGATGGAACGCTCGACCGTGAACTTCTTGTACGGGTAGAGCAGCGAGCATCCCGTGTTGTAACCGATGATCGCGCGCCACCGCGTGCCATCCGGGCGACCCAGAAGAGTGGCGCGCCGGGAGGCGACTTCCGCGACTTCCGCCTCGCGCAAATTCAGGATGTACGGATCACGGCTCCACTTGAGCGCCATGGTTTCCGTGATTTGCTGGGTTTCGGGCTTCTGGTTGATGAAAAACTTGAGTTCATCACTGAGGCCGACGTCGTACTGGTAATCGGCCTCCTCGTTGAGCGGCCGGATCACGCCGTTGGAGTCCAGGCCAAACCCACGCTTTTCCTGTGCCTGGATCCTTTCGGCGAGGGCACCGGCCTCGATGGACTTGTCCACGGCCAGCAACACGTCGAACTTGAGATGATCGAGCACCGCGTTGGTGGAGGCATCAACGGTGACCAGGCGATCGATGAGCTGGTTGTTCTCGAGCAAGGCCTTGGCATTCGGGTAGGTGATCCAGGTGATGTGGCAGTCATGCCACTCCCGCCTGATCGCCGGCAAAAGGCACGTCGAACGCAGAACCGCGCCCAGGGCCTCAAGGCTCAGGACAGCGATCCTCTTCGCGACCGGTGAGTAGTGCGGACAGCCGTCGCATGGGCGTTTCCAGGCGCACGGCTTGTAGCCAGTGAAGTGTCTGCAATCGAAACGATATCCCATTGCGATACCGATTCCATCCGCCAAGGGTTATAATCACGTCACCATGACAAAAAAGACCACAGCGACAAACTCGAAAAACGTCAAACCAGCCATCCGCATCGTCCGCGCGTCCAGTCGCGAGCAACAGGATCTGCTTCCCGCAAAGCTCCGGGAATTCGAACGCGCCGGGATCCGGGTGATCTTTGAAGACCTTCCGGCCGATCCCGATTGGGCTTACGTCGCGGCTCCTGCTGAGCTTAGGGCCATTTTGCTTACCACAGCCCTGCTCGAAAATGAATCAAGTGTTGTGCTGTGCGCGCGCGGTGGCTACGGGGCATCGGACGTGCTCCCGCTCCTGCCGTGGGATACGCTGCGCAAAAATGCGGCAGCCCCCAAACTTTTGGTTGGATTTTCGGATACATCGGCCCTTCACAGCGCCCTGTGGCGACAACTCGGCTGGGTTGGACTGCACGGTCCGATGCCGGCCACAACGCTCTGGGCCGAAGGGGCGATCGAGGACAACAAAATTTCCCCTGACGTCGGATGCCTGCTGGATTTGATTCGCGGTCAGTCGATGGGCGGCGGGATCTCGTTGCGGGGTATCGCCCCGCACGCGCGCGGCACGATCGAAACCGTTTCCCCGGACGTCGACGGATGGCTTTTCGGCGGCTGTTTCTCGGTCCTGACCAACCTCATAGGAACCCCCTACCTGCCAGAGAGTTTTGATGGCGCGATCCTGTTTTTCGAGGACATCGGAGAACACCCGGCGCGGCTTGCGAGGTTCATCAACCAGTGGGAGCAGGCTGGATTGCTGCGCGGCGTCCGGGCGATCGTCTGGGGCAGCCTGACCCAGCTCGGCCAGAACATTCCGGACTGCGCGCCCTTCGTTTATTCGGAACTTGCCCGCCGCGTTGGCGGGATCCCCTCGTTTCACTCGACCGACTTCGGCCATGTCGCGCCGAACTGGCCCCTGGGAATCGGAACCCGCGCGTGGATCGCGCGCCAGGCGGATGGCACCGCGCGGCTTGAGTGGACCGGGATGGCCTCGGTCGCGGGACTTCTGCAGGAGGCGGGTTTCGAGATCTGCGGGAGTGATGTCGGGATCTACCCGCCGATGTCCACCATGCTCGAGGAACTCGGGATCCCTGTGTTCACTCCCTACGACCCCGGCAACATCAAACGGGCGAAACCTGATCTGGTCGTGATCGCCAACGCCCTGAGCCGCGGCAACCCGGAGCTCGAGTACGTGCTCGACTCAGGGATTGCCTACACAAGTTTCCCGGCGATCTGCGGGGACACCTTTATCAAACCGCGCGTTGGCGTCGTCGTGACCGGGACTCATGGCAAGACCACGACAACATCCATTCTGGCGCACATGCTGACGGAACTGGGAGAGGACCCGAGCTTTGTGGTTGGCGGAATCCCGAGGAACTTTCCCCGCAGTTTTCACCTGGGCACGGGCAAGGCGTTCGTGATCGAGGGCGACGAGTACGACACCGCATTTTTCGACAAGGGTCCGAAATTCCTGCACTATTATCCTCATCACCTGATCGTGAACAATCTGGAATTCGATCACGCTGACATCTATCCTAACGTCGAGGCGATCGAGGCCCAGTTTGTGAAACTTTGCGGCATCGTCCCGGCGGATGGAGTGATTTTCGCCAACGTGGACGATCCGGGTGTCGCGCGCCTCGTTGCCAAAATCTCGACGAAAGCCAAAGTTGTCCGGGTCGCGACCCTTGGCCTGACACAGGACGCCGACATCTCCGTGGAGGGCGTCTCAGCCTCGGCCAACGGCGCCGGCGAACAGTTGTGGACCGCGACCATCAAGACGCGGACCCTCGGAGACCTCACCATCAAGACCCGTCTTTCGGGCAAACACAACATCGCCAACATCGCCCAGGTCATCGCCTGCGTGGAGTCCTTGGCCGGGCAGGGACACCTGCGCGCTAAACTTGATGCCAGCCGGATCCAGGCCGCCCTCAACTCGTTCAAGAGCGTCAAGCGCCGGTTGGATCACCTGGCCAGCGGCGGAGGTATCGACGTTTACGAGGACTTTGCCCATCACCCGACCGCCGTCGGTCTGGTCATCGAGGGATTCCGGGCGGTCTATCCGCAGCGACGCCTGTTTGTGGCTTTCGACCCACGGAACGCCACCAGCCGGCGCAATGTCTTCCAGAGCGCGTTTGCTGAAAAATTGGGCATGGCGGATCGCGTGTTCATCGGACCGTGTCCAGAGGACAAGCGCATTCCCGAAGAGCAGCGGATGAACACCGGGGCCATGGCCGAGGCGATTGGCGGAAAAGCCAAAGCTTACGCCACGCACGAAGATTTACTGGCCGAACTGACTGGCGCCTTGAAGCCGGGAGATGCTGTGATTTTCATGTCGAGCGGCAGCTTCAATGGTATTCAGCACCAGCTGGCCGAAAAGCTCAGGGCCAACCACGCGTAGACCTCAATTGAAACCAGTGATGTTAATAGCTTGCATTTTGAAACGGGACTAGGCACGCTACCTGAAGCGATTTATTTCGAAGGAGATCTCGCATGTTGTTCAAGAAGGCTATTTCTGTGGCAGCAGTCGTCGCTGCTGTTGGTTTCGCTGCTGTTGGCTGTACTGATGACAAGAAGAAGACCTCTGAAGCTGTGAGCGGCGGGGGCTCTGGCGAGCCGGCTTCCCCGACCGAATCAAAAACCGTGGGTGGCGTGACCGTGAGCCCGGTTTACTTCAGCTTTGATGACTACACCGTCAATGCTTCGTCGCAAACCCAGCTGACCAAGATGGCCGAGCAGATGAAGGCCAACAAGGGTACGGTCATCCAGGTCGAAGGACACTGCGACGAACGTGGTTCGATCGAGTACAACCTCGCGCTGGGCGAGCGCCGCGCGCAGGCCGTCAAGAACTACCTGACCAATCTGGGCGTCGAGCCTGCCCGTCTCTCGACGATCAGCTACGGCGAAGAGCGTCCGGCTTCAGAAGGTCATGACGAAGCCGCATGGCAGAAGAATCGCCGCGCCGAGTTCAACGTCACCAAGCAATAATTGCCGTCAGCCCCAAAGGGCTGCTGGTAGAAGCTTTCAAGCACAAAACCCGGGAGTTCCGACTCCCGGGTTTTTATTTTTAATGAATTGAAAAACCCCAGTCGAACGGCTAACTTGGGACTTCTATAATCACGTCCAGCCCTCGAGGCTGTTGGAGGATATTGTTGTGGATTTCATCGTCATCGCTGCCCTCGCCGTGGCTGGTCTTGCCACCGGCTTGCTTATTTTCGGGGTCTTCTTCCATCGGCGCCAACTGGCGCTAGCATTTGAAAACGCTCAGTTGGACTCAAAGCGGATCCTCGAAGAGGCTCGCCGGGAAGCCGACCAGCTGATCAAATCCGCCGTTCGCGAGACCAAGGAAGAAAGCCGTCGCCACCGCCAATCCTTCGAGGACGAGGCCCGTCAACGGAAATCGGAAGTCCAGAAGCTCGAGCAAAAACTGAAACAGCGCGAAGAGGGTCTTGAGAAGAAGATCACGACCGTGGAGCGTCGTGAGCAGGAACTGACCAACCAGACCAACCAAGCCCTGGCCGAACAGCAGCGTTTCCAGCGACTCAATGCCGAGCACGAGAAGGCCCTCGAGCGCACGTCGAAGCTCCTTGAGCAAATCGCGAACATGTCGCCGGAAGACGCCAAGCGCGAACTGATGCGTAACATGGAGTCGGAGGCTCGCAAGGAAGCCCAGGAAATCATCCGTCGTATCGAGGAAGAGACCAAAGTCGAGGCGGAGAATCGCGCACGCTCCGCGCTCAGCCTTGCCGTCCAGAGGATCTCGGGCGAATTTGTCAGCGATTCGACGGTCACAGTCGTCAGCCTGCCGTCCGAGGACATGAAAGGCCGGATCATCGGTCGCGAGGGCCGCAACATCCGCGCGCTCGAGCAAGCCACCGGCGTCGACTTGATCATCGACGACACGCCAGAGGCCGTCATCATCTCGTGCTTCAATCCCCTGCGCCGGGAAATCGCGAAAGTGACCTTGGAGCGTTTGATCGGTGACGGTCGCATCCACCCAGCGCGGATCGAAGAAACGGCCAAGCGTGTCGAGGCCGAATTCGACCAGATCCTTCAAGAGACGGGCGATCAGGCGTGCTTTGAAACAGGCATCACTGACTTGCATCCTGAACTCGTCAAGTTGCTTGGTAAGTTGAAGTTCCGGACCTCAGGTCAGAGGAGTGTCCTGTCTCACGCGGTCGAGACCGCTCATCTTTGCGGCATGTTGGCGGGCGAAATGGGCCTGAATGTGAAGAAGGCCAAACGCGCGGGACTCCTGCATGACATTGGCAAGTCGGTCGGTCAGGAAGTGGAAGGCCATCATTCCCAGATTGGGGCCGATTACTGTGCCCGTTACAACGAGTCATCCGACATCGTGGACGCGATCCGTTTGCACCACGCTGAAGACCTGTCATTTGCCTCGCCACTGGCGATCATCCTGCACACGGCGAATATTATTTCCGGGACGAGAACCGGGGCCCGCAAGGAACAGTTGGAATCCTACGTCAAGCGCCTCGAGGACATGGAAAACGTCGTCCGTGGCATGCGCGGGGTGGATGAGACCTACGTGATCCAAGCCGGTCGCGAAGTCCGCGTGATCGTGAATCCATCGGCGCTTGGCGACCAGGAAGCCGTTGATCTCTCGAATGATATCGCCTCACGGCTGCGCCAGGAGATCACGTTCCCCGGCCAGGTCAAAATCACGGTCCTGCGCGAGAGCAAAGGCGTGGACTACGCCAAGTGATGCGCGTTCTGGCCATCGGTGACATCATGGGCAAGGCTGGCCGGCAGGCAGTCGGCCATTTCCTTCCATCGCTGCGCGAGCGTTTCAATCCGGACGCCGTCCTGGTGAATGGCGAGAACGCCGCTGGCGGGTTTGGCCTTACTGAGAAAATCTACGATCAGCTCACGAATCAGCTGGGCGTCGACTGTGTCACGATGGGAAACCACTGGTCCGACAAGAGGGAGTTCATTCGTTTCGCCGAGCAAGCGGATCGTATTGTCCTGCCGGCCAACATGATGAATGTCAACGACCCGGCGAAGGGTGTGCGTGTCATCACGACAAAAAGCGGCAAACAACTCGCCGTGATGAACATCATCGGCAAGACGTTCATGCATGCCGACAACTTGTCGCCCTTCGCCCACCTCGAGAAAATGCTCAACTTGATTCCTCAATCCGTTAAAGTGCGTGTCCTGGACATCCACGCTGAGGCCACCAGCGAAAAACAAGGCGTGGCCCAGCATCTTGCCGGGCGCGTTTCCCTCATTTATGGGACTCATTCGCACGTCCCGACAGCTGACGAACGCATCCTCGGCGGCAGGACGGGATTTATCACGGACGTGGGAATGACCGGCCCGTATGACTCCGTCATCGGAATTCGCAAGGAAGCGGCGATCAAGCGGCTCATGACCGGGGAAAAGAAAAACTTTCAACCCGCGAGTCGTGACCGCTGGCTCTGCGCGGTTGTGGCTGACATGGACGAAGACGATGGCCGCTGCGTGAGTATCCAGCGCCTTCGCCTCGAGGTTCCTGAGCATGATGTTCCAGACCGGTCGAATGACGGGCCGGAAGAGAAGGATGATTGAAATGATGATTGCAATGTTTTCGCGCGTGAACCGATATGCTGCCCGCGGTGCCTTGGCCATCGGTACGCTGGCCCTCGCCAGCAATGCCCAGGCTTTTTTCCTTGACGGTAGCGGTCACTACGCCCTGCGCGGGGTCACCGAAAAAAATCCGGGGTTCGCCACAGATACCGGTACCTACCAGGCGATCGAGCAAAGCTTCCGCCTCGAGGGGGAAGCCCGGATGAATGATAAATCCAGCTTTTTCATGGAGCTGCGCCTCACAGACGATCCGGCGACCTCATTTCTCGGAAACAGCCCAAAGCCCCGTTCGTGCTCGCCCCGTCGCGATGCGTCGGGCAACGGCACGACTTCCAATGATTGCACGGGGCGCCACCAGGACTCGGGAAGTCCGGGTTACAAGCCTTACCAGCCAATCTTCACGAATGCTTATGCCAGACAGGCTTTTGACCTTTGCCTCGTTGAGGCCGGGCGTCGTCCGCGCGACTGGGGTATCGGAGTCATGATGGACGGAGGGTCAAAGCCGTTCAGCACCGACTGGAGCGTCTATGATGGCATTGATTGCCATGTGAACATCCAGAAGTCACAGAGCATTGGCTTCAAGATTGGCTATGACAAACTCGCCGAGACCGGCACGTGGATCGATAATCCTTACGATCGAACCCTTTCAGATCCCGCCAGCGAATCCGAGTTCAACAGCCGCGGCGGCAGTTTCGGCGCGACCAACCCCTCGGACGACCTTGACCAGTATTTCTTCACGATCGAGTATGACGACCGGAAAGCCAACGCTGGAGCTGCCTTCACGAAGCAGATCGGTATCTACTTTGCCAACGTGATCGGCAAGGATTCGAAGACGGATTTGAAGCTCGTCGACCTTTACACCGCGCTTTTCCTGTCAAACCTCACTCTGAAAAACGAGTTGCTGTTCCGCCTTGGGAAGTCAGCTGACCCAAGTTGGATCGAACTCGGTGGCGCGCGGTTCGAGAATGGTGACATCGCAACAAACAACGTCCAGTCGGTCGGATTCGCGGGGGTGCTTGAGTGGACCCTTAGCCGTGACGGCAGCGCGATCGGACCTGCTGACTACCGCCAAGGCAACGCCTCGCGCCAATTGATGTTCCTCGACTATGCCTATGCCCCGGGCGACGCGAATGCATACTACCGGGACAGCGCGGGGTTGTCGGACGAGGATCTCAACACCATCGGTGAGTCTCAACGATCAGCCAAGACCGCTGCCATGGGCTTCCACCGCAATTACCAGCCCGCACTGATCCTGTTCAATGGCAAGAGCGGCACGGAAAAAACTGGCCTCCCGGGTGTTTACGATCCAGTGCGAATCATGAACGCCACCATGATCGGCTTTGGTTACCGGCTTGAGAGCCTTGAGTCGGGAGTTTTTGAGGCAAAGCTGCTCAATGCTCGCATGAACGCCTCCGTTCCCGGGGCAGTTCGTGAGTACTACGGTTCAAAGGACGGCGCGAAGCCGGTCGGTTTCTACGGGGATGACTTCGGCCTGGAGATCGACGTGAAATACGCGGCGACACCATCCCGCGAATTTGAGTACGGGATCGAAGCCGGCTACGCGCGCCCGGGGAACGCCCTCAAGGTCTCGAATGCTGCGCCTGCGCCGGTGGTACTGTTACAATCATTCGCGGCGTTCAAATTCTGATGAGGTGATCCATGTCGGAGCGGATGCCAAACGACAAGTTGATGATGGAGCGTCTTGGCACTGACCCGTCAGCATGGTCTCGCATTGAGACTGCGCAAACCTGTGATTTTCTAATGGCCGTCGCGGGGGCTCTTGGCGAATCCGGCAAGGTCGCCACACGGCATGTCGACGCGCTGCGCATGGACCTCACCGGCATACAATCCATTCCGCAGTCATCGTCTCGCCAGGATCCACCGCTGCTTGTCCTGGCCAGGTCTGGCTGTGAGTTCATCAAGCTGCTCGAGGCGCGGTATGGTCGTGACCGGCTGGTACTGAACCTCTTCCGGCACAATATCAAAGCATGGTCCCAGGAGATCTGCGCGATCCTCAACCGGTGGGGACAAACAACCCTGAAGAATTCAGAGAAAGTGCTGAATCGCAGCATCGTCATTTACAACCCGGGTCACGAGCCCGACGATGAACGTCTGTTCTCAAGCCTGATTGTCGACATGGCGGGGAAGATTGACGACTGCCTGGAGGCGATCCAGTCCATCGTGGCAAGGATCGAATCCTGGCACTGCGACTCCTTCGCGACCCAGGATGACGACTCCGCCGACCGCATGGTCGCCGATCGCCTCGGAATGCGAGGACTTGCCCACGAGACCGCCCCGGGCCAGGAGGAGGAATACTTCGTCCGCAGGCTTTCGCTCGAACTGTCCCATCTCGCCCAATTCACCAGTCACGTCACCACTCAGGTGACAATGAACCTTGATCTTCCTGTGAATGTGCTGCTTGAGATGCGCGCCAAATCGTTGCAGACCGAGGCAAACCGCCTGTTCAATTTTGAGTGGCCAACCAGTCCCGGCCTCGTCGCCATGGAAGTCGCGCGCAATCAGGTGATGATGATCCTGGCGGGCATGAGCGAGGCGCTTCTTGACATCGAACAAGAAAGCACGAGGCTATTCCCGGGAAGGCTAGCGGGACACGCCGCGGGGAGACAGCTGCAACGCGTGGAATCTGTTCGTGGAAATCTGATCGCGGACGCCATGGTTGCCGGCCTGTCCGCGACGGAGGCTGAGGATTCTGTCATAGCCTTGTTGGCCTTCGCGGAAAAACATGACTTGGCGGCCGACGGAATTATCATCAGTGAACTCGCCAGGATCCATCCGGCTTTGATGCCAAGGACCCTGCAGCGCTTCCAGGAGCTGACCGCTCACGATCCGCTGTCGCAGGGGCGTTCGGCAGAGAAATCGCGAGGCGCGGGCAAGTCAAACCGGCTTCTGGGCCGGTTCATGGAGCGGGCTCAGAGGTTCCCGGTCATGACCGCCTTGATCGCGGCACTTTTTACGAGCCTGTGCGGCGGTTGTGGATTGAAAACCTCACCGAGAAGCGAGGTCGAGGATTTGCGACCGGAAATCCCATTCAGGAATGGCAAATGAGCACGACTGCAAGGCATCCGAAGGCAACATCACGTTTTGAGCGGGATTTTTGTGGCGTCTGGACCGCCATCGTGACTCCGTTCAAGGAAGACCGCTCCATTGACTGGGGCGCCTGGGAGAAGCTTCTGGCCATGCAGGCCGAGGGCGGAGTCTCTGGCGTCGTCGTCTCCGGTACCACGGGAGAGAGCCCGACCCTGTCGGTTCAGGAAAAAATCTCGTTGGTACGCAAGGCACGCGCTGTCCTGCCAAAATCCATCCGGGTCATGGCGGGCAGCGGTGGCAACAATACCGATCAGAGCGTCGAACTTTCACGACTGTGTGTCGACGCCGGCGCGGATTCCTTGCTGGTCGTCACGCCACCCTATAACAAGCCCTCTCCCGAGGGCCTCAAGTTGCATTTCTCGACGGTCGCCGGGAGTGTCAATGCGCCGCTGTGCCTTTACCATGTGCCGGGCCGAACAGGGCAATTGTTGACCGCAGACGTCCTTGCCACATTGTGCGGGATCAAGGGCATTGCCGCCGTCAAGGAAGCCACCGGTGACGTTGCGTTCCTGAGCCGGGCTCGCAACAAGACAAGACAGCACGGGACGGCTTTCCTCTCGGGGGATGACATCACCTTCCTGCCCGCGCTTTCCGTCGGCGCTACCGGCGTCATCAGCGTTCTTTCAAACATTTTTCCAGGCGAACTGGTCAGCCTCTTCAAGGCATGGGAATCCGGTGACATTGCCAGGGCCCTGGAACTTCACGACATCATGCAACCATTGATGGACGCTCTCTTCTGCGAGTCCAATCCAGGCCCGGCCAAGTATGTCCTGGCGCGCGCCGGCGTCATCAGCAACACGCTTCGCGCGCCGCTTGCCCCTGTCACCGCGTCCAGCGCTGCCATGCTGGATGCCTGCGTTGCGTCAACAAGGTCGGCGTTTAAATGACAAAAAAGACGAGTCCCGCGGCGACGAAATCAACCATCACAAGAATCTGGCTGCACGGCGCTTCGGGACGCATGGGACTTGAGATTCAATCAGCCGTCGCCAGGCGGCGCGATGAATTCATGTTGATGGGTGGCTCCGGGCGTACATTTCAGGGGGATACGCTTTTGACGGGGAGACCCGTTGATCCTGAAAAACTCGCTCACGCGCTTTCACATGGCGTTGATGTCGTGATTGATTTTTCCATTGCCGCGGGTAATGCCGTTCTTTGCAAGGCGATGGCAAAGATTCCACCCGCAAAACGCCCGCAGGTTCTTGTCGGAACCACAGGGCTCGGCGATTCGGCACGAAAAGAGTGGGCCAAGATCGCAAGGACACTTATGTCAGGCTGTGTTTTCATGGCTCCAAACACCAGCCGCGGGGTCCTGGCCACCATCGAAGGCGCTCTCAGGATCCAGGAAGTCCTGGGTACTGAAGATGTTGATGTGGCCATCGTTGAGACGCATCACAAGATGAAAAAAGATGCCCCGAGCGGTACCGCGAAAATGTTCGCGGATCGTCTCGCGACAAGCCGCGCGAAAAAAATGGCATCCATTCCAATTGTCTCCGTACGCGGCGGAGGCGTTTTCGGCGAGCACGAGATCCGCTTCATGGGATCACACGACGAGATCATCCTGACGCACAGGGCTTCGTCGCGTGGTCTTTTCGCGGATGGTGCTCTGGATCTTGCGGGATGGCTGAATCGCAGCGGTCAAAAGTTCAAGTCACGGCTCATCTCGCTCCCTGAGTATGCGGCGTCACTTCGGGAATGAGCAAACTGCCGGCCTGCACAACGGACGTTGCCTCGCCGTAAACACTGACCGCCTCGGCTGCCAGCCATCCACTGCTGGCCGATTCGACGATAACACTGTACATGCCCGGCGGGACGTTGAAGAAAATCGCCTTCGTGACAGGCATGTCACTGAAGACCCATGGTTCCGCGACGTGTTGGCCGTATTCATTGACCAGGTGGATGTCTATCTTGCCGGATCCCTGGCCCTGCAGAGCGGCGAACTCAACGAGCACGGCGCCTTCTGTGAAGTCCTGGGATTGCTGCGCGTAAACCGCCATGTCCTGGACAAACCCGCGCGGCAATCCGGGCAGGACATTGATCATCTCGCCCTTGTCGGAACCTCTGACCCGGTAGATCGCGGGTTCAAGATCAGCCGAATCAAGGTAAACCACTGACGAACCCCCAGCCGCGGCGACGCTGGACCCTACGCCTTGAGTGCCCGAACCAGACGCGAACAACTGTTGAGTCGTCGCGACAAGGACCGCTTCCTGCTCTTTCTCGACAACATAGCGCGCCAATGCGTCGTTCCCGCCAAGTTGCTCGTGAGCCGCTGTCTCACGGGCGAACTGGACATGGATTCCAGTCAGTTCAGGCAGCAATTTGACACGTTCGTGCGTATGGCGGCCCGCCAGAACAGGGAACTCGGTCGCCATGACCTGCCTGTCTGACTGCCATGCCGAGACATTGACCGGCCCGGGATCGATATTGAACCAGCAGACACGGCCAGATCCTGAAGTCGATGTCGCATTATGATCGATGACACCGTCACGATTGAAATACCATGGGCCTTGGCCCTTGACGTCGATCCGGGCATGAATGCCGTTGACGTCCGCCCCCGCGAAATCAAGACACAGGGAACCAAGCCCTGCATCCTGGGAGGCGCCGGTCATGCGCAACCATGTGTCGAAGACCGCGGATCTTGGAACAACAATATTCCGGACAATCGCGCCGCCACCACCACCTGACAGCTCCACCATGGCGGCGGACCGGACATGGTTCCCCGTGTTGTCGTTGGTCGAGACCAGCAATCGGGCGCCGGCGGGGATATCGAGCAAGTTGACAGTGCCATGGGCATCCGAGATCGACGAGAACTCAGCACCAGCCACGTAGACCTGCGCCCCAGGAACTGGAAATGCTGCCGCGCCTTGTGTAGAGGTGCGTTCATCCGTCAGGTTGATCTTGAGAGACCTGCGGGAAACCTTCATCGCGGCGCGGCGCAACTTGACCTCACGAACAGCAACGTCAGCCGCCGCCTTGTCGGCTTCTTCTTTTGACGAATTGATGCTGGTACCGGTCTCTTCCAGAGCGGAGGAGACTGCGGAATTGTCATCACCCGCCGGCAACCGGGCAATGGCTGCAGCACCGTTAACTGGAACTTCCGGCAAGCGAACGAGTTCCGGCGGCAAGGCCAATCCGTTCTTGCCAGTGCCGGCGACCCGTTGCCCTTGCATTCCGAGAACAACCGGCACGACGACAAGCTGGCCTGATCGAGCCACAAAAATCTCGGTCCGGGCGTGGCTTGCTGTCGCGGTCAGCGTTCGCGTGACAGGATCCCAATGCAGCAAAGCCGCGTCGCGCGGGTAAATCTGGACGGAATCCCTGGCGCGACTTCCGGCGATTTCATCGATCAAGATTTCAACAGACGCACCGCTACGGGCAAGGGCGATCTGTTGCGGCTGAACAGACAACCCGACGGACGTCGACACCACCCTGACAACGTCGCGATCATCCCCAAGCGAGACAGAGATACCCGCCTTGCTGGCAGCACCGGTCAATGCCGCGGGTTGATCGTTCGTCGCAACGTCGTCAACGTCTTCGACCGTAACGATCGCCTCCCTGCGCTGAACCTTGCCCGCGTGGTCTTTTCTCTCGACGGCGATCATGATGCCATTGTCGTTTCTTTCATCGACCGCCATGTTCGCCTGCGCGATATTGCGCCCGGATAAGGCCCTGGCGAAATCTCCCGCGATCAACGTAGGCGCCGAAATCACGTCAGCCAGAGTCTGCGTCTTGCGGCGCGAAGATCCATCCGGCTTGTTTTTTGCGGGTTTCGCGACAACACGACCATCACGGGCCGGTTGCGAATCTTGATCGCCAAGCGCGATGGAGGCAAAAGCTCCGTCAATCGCTGTGGTGCTCACGGGCATCGAGGCGAGCGCGTCATCCGGATTGCTCGCGGCGACGACTCCGAAAAAAAGAACGGCCACCGCTGCCCTCAAGGACAACGACGCGCGCATGACCGTTTTTCGAATGGATGGTTTCATCATCATCCGGTTTGTCGGTGCGAGAACGCACTTCTTTACAAATATTCGCGTACTTTGATTATAGCCGAATGAGCGGCGAAAAGCCCGCAAGCCAAAGGTTTAGAGTGGCTGCGGGCCTGGTGAAGTCACACATGGAATCGCGGGCAAGTTCGTCGGGCGAAACGCAAGAATTTGGTTATTTCGATTCAAGTCGCTTTTTCAGCAGTTCACTCACCAGCTTACCGTCGGCACCGCCACCGAGATGCGCGAGAACCTGCTTCATGACGACGCCAAAGGTGCGCTCGGTGGTTGTCGCGAGCACAGCGTCGATGGCACGCGCCGTCTCCTCCGGACCCGCCTTCTTCGGCAGGTACTTTTCTACAATCGCGATTTCAGCGAAGATTTCAGCCTTTTTTTCGGCGTCAGGAAATTCCTCGGCGGCCTTCGCGAGCTTCTTCTGGTAGGACGCCACGACCTTCATGATCGCCGCTTCGTCCAGTTCCTGGTGAATGTTGACCGCCGACTGGGCGTACTTGATCTCGCTCATGATCATGCGCAGGACGCTGACCGTCTTTTGGTCGCGTGCCTTCATCGCGGTCTTGAGGTCCTCGTTGATTTTTTCCCTTGTTCCCATTTTTATCTCCGTGATTTCATGAATTTGCGGACACCATCCGGAAGTACTTCCGCGAACAGCAGCTCAAACAGGGACGAGTGGCATCTTTGCGCCGGATCGAAACCGAACGCCTTTTCATACTCGGCAATGACGGCAAGGGCCTGTTCGGTCGTTTCCTTCGCGAGGGCCTCAAACTCCACGCAGTAGACCGTCTTCCCCGCGCCTGAGCGTGCGACGTAATGCACCACTTCGCATTGGTCAAAATAGAAAACAAAGATCTTTTTCTCAATGGATCCGGACCATAGCGGCCGCATTGGCTGCAAGAACGCATCCACCGCCGCGGACTGGTTACCGCGATGCAAGCCAAGATCCAGGTTGACCTCGGTGCGACACTCATTGTCGACGCCGGTTGATTTGAGTGTCAGTTGCTGAAGTTCCTGATCGATCCGGTGACGAACGACATGACCGGGCATCGCCTCGACGACATGATAAGTGTCGGTGACTGTCAGCCGACTTGATTTCCTCGGATTCAACCGTCTTGCCACGGCCTCAAAGGCACTCAGGTCAAAACGCGCATCTACCAGATATTTATGCTCAATTTCCCGGAATTTTTGCGACATTCCAAGTCCCGCTCCCGTCACGTCAAGCCAATTGCTGCACTGTGAAAAGATTCGACGCCTCGCGGCTGAGTGACGAAAGGGTGACGGAAATGAAGACAATCCGGTCCCCGCTCCGCAGCCAGCTGTCGCGAAGTAGCCGGTCGTTGACCACCGGGAGCACGTCATCGATTCTTGGATCGACACCGAGGACAAGTCCGTCAACACCCCGTACGACAGACAACTTCCGCAACACATCCGGCGAGAATGTCACCGCGATGATTGGCACCGGCGCCCGGAACGACGCCAACTTGAGGGCCGTGTTGCCCGCCTTCGTGATGCAAACAATGGCCTTGGCCTGGACCCGGCGCGCGGTGCGATACGCCGCGAAGGCGACCGCGTCCATTTCGGTAGAAACCGTCGGCGCCATCTTGACCCAGTTCGGTTCCTCGGCGGTCTTGCTGCCCTCGATGTCAGTGATGGTTCTTCGCATGAACTGCAAAGCCTGCGACGCGTATTTGCCGTGAGCCACTTCCTCCGACAACACGACCGCGTCGGTACCGTCAATGACCGCGTTGGCAATGTCGGATACTTCGGCACGGGTTGGAGTGACATTGCGCCTCATGCTTCCGAGCATCTCACTGGCCGTCAGGACGAATTTCGCGTGATCGTTGCAGCGCTGGATGATCTCTTTTGTGACCATCGGAATCTGGGCCGGGTTCATCGACAAGGCGAGATCCTTGCGGGAGATCAGAACACCATCAACGACCTCGAGCAATTCATCCAGTTTTTCGTAAACAACAACCGTATCCACACGCAGCACCAGCCAGGGAGTCGACGAGCCGGTCGTCGTCTTGGCGACGAACTTGCGGAACTCGGCGATATCAGCCGTGGACTCCACACTCGGGAGGACAAGGAAATCGATGCCCTTCTTGAGCAACCCGTCAAGTTCCGCGGTCTTGTATTCAGAGAGGGCGGGCGGCCTTCGCGTCGAGGGAACATGCAAATCCATATCGGGAAAAATCGTTCCGCCCTGGACGACTTCCGCGGATATGTTGCGTCCATTCACGGTTTTCACGCGCAGCACAACGTTGCCGTAGCCACCGTAAACGAAGGCCTTCTCCTGAAACAGCCCGTCCCATTTCCGGCTGTGGATTTCAATCGTGGCGCCAGACCCGGACTCGCCGAGCGTAACGGATTCACCAAAGGCCACTTCCCGCGGCGCCGCGAGTCCGGAAACGGACGCGCGCGCGCCTTCCTGCAGGTCGATCATGATCGACGGAAGAGGCTTGGGTGACGCGCCGGCGGTCCTTTCCTTCTCATGAAGGGATCGGAGCTGGTCGATGAAACGAGGCATTTGGTCGGCAGTGGCACGGTTCAGAACAAGCCTGATCGCATCAACGTCTTCCGTGATGACCTGCTGGGCGCGCGCGTCATCAAGGACCCGCGACTCAAATGACCACACAATCTTTGTCCGTCGACCGTCTTTCGTCAGTGTCACATTCGACTCCGTCGTTCGATTTCAATTCGGTGAATTAAGGGCATGTCCCATCATGACAGGTTTATTTCCAGATGCCTTGACTGGCTTCAGGAATTCTTCCGCTGCCTTGTTGAGGACAATCACCACGGTTGAGCCGAGCAAGAACGCTCCGAGTTCCTCTCCCGTGTCCACTGTCACAGGATGAGATCCAGCGGCCGCTTGACCTTCCATGCTCCAGGACTTTTGTCGCCCGTCGCGCGAGATCTCCCTGAACCACTGGTCATTCGTGGCGAAACCAGGGATCAGGTGGGTCGTCATGCGCCCGACATTGAAGGCTCCAACCATGACAACATAGGCCCTCATCCCGGTTCCGCCGGCAAGTTCGAGGTCAAAAACCAGTCGCTCGTTGCGAAGGAAAAGGTCGGGCAAAAAACGCACGAATGGATCGTTGACGGGCCACAAGTCGCCGGGGATGTAACGAGCCTCGCGGATGGTTCCAGCGACTGGTGAATGCACGCGGTGGTAATTGTGAGGAGCCAGATAAACCGTGGTGAACCAACTGAGCTCGCCCGGCTCGCGCTCACGGGAGTCGGCTCCCTTCCCCCAGATCAATTCGGCCGGGTTATAGTCGATCCCTTTTGCCTGGATGGCCGCGCCATGATGAAGCGGCGCCGACCAGGCCAGATAACCATCCGCCGGAGAAACATAACGGGACTGCACCGGCCTGATGCCGGGTCGCAACCGCCGGATGAACAGATCCTCGATCGATGCGTAGGCCCCCGGTTCAGCCGGATGGGCTTCTCCCATGTTCAGACGAAAAGCCTTGATAAACAGAGAGTTGGCGATCGCCTGGAATATCGCCGGCAGGCGCCAGCGTGCCACCCGACCGGTCACAAGGCTGGCCGTATTCCGCGGGACAATTCCGAGGAACAAACGGAGCACCGCGAATCTGAGCTTGAGAGCGTCCATCACCTGAAAGTGGTAGCACGCCGGTGAGGGAAATCCTATAAGCGCTTCACCATGATGACCCACGGTAACATCAGCGAAATTTCAGTGCATATTGTCGGCGGCGGGCTCGCAGGATCCGAGGCGGCCTGGCAGGTCGCCAGGGCTGGAATCCCGGTCACGCTGCACGAGATGCGCCCGGTCAAAATGACCCCGGCCCATCAAACGGGCAACCTCGCGGAACTTGTTTGCTCCAACTCACTGAAATCTTTGGATGAATCATCGGCTCCGGGCTTGCTCAAAACGGAAATGGCCGCCATGGATTCGCTGATCATCCGTGCTGCCATCAAGGCCCGTGTCCCGGCAGGTCAGGCTCTTGCCGTCGACAGGATCGTCTTTGCGGACGCGGTCAAATCGGGATTGCTCGAGACTGGACTCGTCACGATCACCCCCGGAGAAGTCACCAGCCTGCCGACCCCGGAAGAGGCCTCCGCGCGCGGCGAGTTCTGGATCGTCGCCAGTGGCCCGCTGACGTCACACCCCCTGGCCGATGCCCTGCAAAAACTGACGGGATCCACCCGCAGCCTCTACTTCTACGACGCGATCGCGCCGGTTCTTGCCGCGGAGTCCATCGACATGAGTCATGCCTTCCGCGCGGACCGCTACGGCGATGGCGACAGCGGCGACTACCTCAACGTTCCATTGAGCAAATACGAATACGAGTCGTTCATCGATTCCGTCATCGCCGCGGAGAAGATGCCCCTCCACGACTTTGAGGAACCAAAATATTTTGAGTCGTGTCTGCCCGTTGAAGTCATGATCGAACGGGGACGCGACACTTTACGATTTGGTCCCATGAAACCGGTGGGGTTGACCGACCCGAGGACCGGTCATCGTCCGTGGGCCGCGATTCAGCTGCGCCAGGAGAATCAAGACGGGACCATGTTCAGCATGGTCGGGTTCCAGACAAAGATGAAATGGCCGGAGCAAAAGCGCGTCTTCTCGATGATCCCGGCCCTGCGCAACGTTGAGATCCTGCGTTATGGTTCGATCCACCGGAATACTTACTTGAAGAGCCCGGAATTCCTGGGACCGGATTTGTCGTTCAAGGCCGCGCCGCGAATTTTCCTGGCAGGCCAGATTTCCGGCGTCGAAGGTTATACGGAATCCGCTGCGATGGGACTTCTGGCAGGCCGCGCCTGCGTCGCGAAATCCCGCGGCCAGGAATTTACGATGCCACCGCGCGAAACCATGATCGGCGCGCTTGGCCGTTACGTGACCGAAGGTTGCCTCGGTCCGTATCAACCGATGAATGCCAACTTCGGCCTGTTGCCACCGCCGCCCGCGGTGACGCACGACCCGTCGCGCAAAAAGCCAAAGAAATTGAGCAAGGCCGACCGCAAGACTCTGATCGCCGACCGCGCGCGCCAAACCTTCGCCGCGTACCAATCGTCAACGACACCGTCATCCTGAGGGCAAAGCCCGAAGGATCCTCTCTTCCTCCGTCATCCTGAGGGCAAAGCCCGAAGGATCCTCTCTTCTCCCGTCATCCTGAGGGCAAAGCCCGAAGGATCCTCTCTTCCGCAGGGGAGAAGATCCTTCGCTTCGCTCAGGATGACGGGGGGAGATCCTTCGCTTCGCTCAGGATGACGAGGTACTCAGGCTGACGGGGTAATGCACATGGCCGCGAAGTCGCCTGGTTTCAATGACGCGCCGCCGACCAAGCCACCATCAATGTCGGGCTGGGCCAGGAGGCCCGCGATATTACCGGGATTGGCGCTGCCGCCGTAAAGAATGCGAAGTTTTCCCGCAAAGTCATTGCCAAGGATCTCGCCGGCCACCTTGCGGATGAAGGCGTGAACTTCCTGCGCCTGTTCCGTGGTCGCCGAAAGGCCCGTGCCGATGGCCCAGACCGGTTCATACGCGATGACCAGTCCATCGGTCAGGTCGCCCGGGTAAAATGCCTCGCGGTCCTTCAGCGGCCCTTGATTCTTCACCGCCGTGAGAACGGCCTCCACCTGATGCCCTACCACTTCAAAGGTACTTCCCGATTTTCTCTCCTCGAGAAGTTCACCGACGCAAACAACCGGAGTCATCGCGTTCTTGATCGCTGTCACCGTCTTTTTCGCCACCGACTCATCGGTTTCGGCAAAATACTGGCGACGTTCACTGTGTCCGATCAAGGTTGACCGCACGCCAAGGTCAGTCAACATCACGGCGGAAACTTCGCCCGTGAAGGCCCCGCTGGCCTCAAAGTGCACGTTTTGCGCGGCGACAGCGAATCCCCGCGCGCGGCATGCTGCCAGCGTTGCCTGGATCTGCGTAAATGGCGCCGCGAAAAGGACATCCACTTGTTGACGACTGGCCGCGTCCAATCCGGCGGCGAAAGCCGTAAAAAACGGCTCGATCTCGGCGAGGCGCATGTTCATCTTCCAGTTGCCGGCGAGAAGCTTTTTTCTCTTCGCTGCTGACATGAACGCCTCCCGTTACTTCATGAGGACTTTGATTCCCGGCAGGACGCGTCCTTCCAGGAATTCCAGCGACGCGCCGCCACCGGTCGAGATATGCGTTATCTTGTCGGCAACACCAGCCATGTTGACGGCCGCCACGGAATCGCCGCCTCCGATGACCGTTTTGCCGTTACTGGCGGCCATCGCGTTGGCGACTGCCATCGATCCTTTCGCGAAGGCTGGCCACTCAAAAACGCCCATCGGCCCGTTCCACAGGATCGTGCGCGAGCGGCGGATAACACCCTCGTACGCCGCGATCGTCTTCGGGCCGATATCGAGGCCCATGAGGCCGGCCGGGATGTCGACCCCGTCAACCTGCTCGGGCTTCGCGTTCTCCGCGAACTCCGTCGCGCACATGTGATCGACCGGGAGGTGGATCATGACGCGGCGCTGCTCGGCCGTGCGAACAATCGACTCGACGAGTTTCATCTTGTCATCCTCAACGCGCGACTTGCCAACGTCCACGCCCTTGAACTTCAGGAACGTGTAG
This sequence comes from bacterium, assembly GCA_010029825.1. Classification (GTDB taxonomy): domain Bacteria; phylum Bdellovibrionota_B; class Oligoflexia; order Oligoflexales; family RGVZ01; genus RGVZ01. The sequence goes on from RGVZ01000033.1 coordinate 22,514, forward strand.
GCCATCGCGCCACCGATGATCAAGTTGTGACAATGGTTGAGCAGGTTCATGATGATGGCAATCTTGTCGGATACCTTTGATCCGCCCATGATCGCCGTGAACGGCGCCTCGGTCGAGCCAAGGAGCGACTGCAGCGCGGCAATCTCGCGCTGGATCAACAGTCCCGCGCCGCGGTGTTCCGGCGGAAAGATCTCGGCGGCCGCGGCGACCGATGCGTGCGCACGGTGAACCGTGCCGAATGCGTCGTTGACATAACAGTCAAAGCCCTCGGTCAGGACACGCGCGAAATCCTTGTCGTTCTTCTCCTCGCCGTCGTTGTACCGGAGGTTCTCCAGCAGCATGATCTGGCCCGGATCGAGGCGATTGAGGACCTGGATCGCTGGCTCTGTCGCGTAGTCCGCGCAGAAAACAATCTCGCGACCCAGAAGTTCCGCCATGTGGGCGCCGACGGCCTCGAGGGAATCGTCTGGCGAGTGGGCCCCCTTCTTGGGGCGGCCAAGGTGGCTGCACATGACGAGCTTCGAAGTGCTTTCGAGGATATACTTGATCGTCGGAAGTGCCTCGCGGATCCTGGTGTCGTCCTTGATGACCCCGTTCTTCATGGGTACGTTCAGGTCAAGGCGCAAGAATACCTTCTTGCCGCGAAGGTCCAGATCTTCGAGTTTGCGGAGTTGCATGGCGGTCCCCTGTTCGTTACAGACCGCGCCAATGTACCGGAATTGAGGCTCAACATGAAGCAAAGACACTTTTTCATCATTGATCCCATCGAGGATCTGAATCCAGCCCTCGACTCATCCCTGCGCATGGCCCGCGCCTTGGCCGTGCGCGGCCACCGGATCTTTTTCGCGACCATACGTGAAATGAGCTGGCAATCGGGCAAAGAGGCTGCCTCGGCACACATGGTCGAGGCCCATTTCAGCGGCAGTGACATCCGTCCCGTGGTGACGCCCGGGGCCAGGCACAGCCTGGCTGATTGCGACGCGATCCACATGCGCAAGGATCCGCCGTTTGACCTGAGTTACATCGAGGCGACGTGGTTGCTGGACTCGGTCGCCTCGAAAGTCCGGATTTACAACCAGCCGTCCGCCCTCCGGAATTTCAACGAAAAGGTCACGATCCTGCTCTTTCCTGATGACATCAAACCAGCCCTGGTCAGTTCAGATGTATCTGAAATCATTGGGTTTATCGAGAAATCCTGCGGTGGGGACGCGGTCATCAAACCGCTGGCCTTGTTCGGCGGGCGCGGCGTTGAACACATCCGCGTCGGGCAAGGCGGCCTGGCAACGGGTGAGGCGGCGCGGCAGATCACGGCCATGACTCGTGACGGCCTGGAAAAGCGCATGGTCCAGCCATTCGACAAAAAAGTCTACGATGGCGAGGTCCGGGCATTCTGCGTCGGCGGCGAACCGGTGGGCTGGTGCCTTAAGCGTCCAGCCGAGGGGCAGTTCCTCGCCAACACGCGCGCGGGGGCTACCCTCGAACCCTACGCACCCTCTGCCAGTGAGATAGCCCGGGTCAAAAACGTCGCCTCACGCCTTGCCCGTGCCGGCGCGCCGATCGTCGGATTTGACCTCATCGGGGGATTTGTCTCCGAGATCAACATCACGAGCCCGCGACTACTCCTGCCACCTGGCACCCCCGCCGCGGAGCACAGTGCCTACGAACAGTTTGCCGCGTGGATTGAGCGCGATTGCGGCCAAGTCTCTGCTTGACGCACCCCATCCGCAATCATGCGAATCGCAAGGGATTTGACGGCACTTTAGTTGCCCTGCGCGAGCTGCTGGGATACCCCGTTCAAGATTGAAATCTCGCATGCCGATAATCCCTACACCATTGGGGAGTGATGGATGATCCTCGGACGATTCCTGACTGTCGGTTTCTGCTTAACGGCGCTCGCTTGCTCGCAAGAGCAATCCTTTTCGGGCGCTTCAAAAATGGGCGTGGAACAGTCGGCGGCGGTTGACACACAGATCCAGGAATCCAACGCGCTGCCCTCGCCAACAGCCGACGCGAACAGTACCCTGACCCTGACTCCGGCCGCCATCGACGGCGGCTGGTCCGACTGGAGCGCCTGCAGCGCCTCCTGCGGCATCGGGACACAAACAAGAACCTGCGACAACCCTTCGCCATCGAACGGTGGCGCGCAATGCGCGGGTCCCACGAGTCAATCCTGTGACGCCGGGGCTTGCCCGCCCCAGGGGAACTGGTCCGAGTGGAGCACCTGCAGCGCGTCTTGTGGTGGTGGCAACAGGACGCGCACATGCAGCACCCAGGACGGGACCGGGTGTGTTGGCGCGAGCGTGGAGCAGTGCAACCCGCAAGCCTGCCCCGTCAACGGAGGTTGGACGGAATGGAGCGCCTGCAGCGCCAGTTGCGGGGGCGGCACGCGGACCAGATCATGCTCCAACCCGGCTCCGGCCAACGGCGGCGCGTTGTGCGAAGGTCTGGCTTCGGAGGCGTGCGGCACGAATGCCTGCCCCGCCAGCGGCGCCCCGCCAACGCCAACGGTCATCAGGAACCATTGCAGCATTCCGGAAACCATGATCGGCGAGGGTGCGCCAAACATGCCCGGCGGGACTTACAAGGCATCACGAAATTTCTTTCTGCCGTCCGACGCATCGAACATCCAGGCCAGCCTCATCAAGGTCGCGATGGACGACAACTCGCCCGTCATCAAAATCAACGGCACCCAGGTGTATAGCTCAAATTACGCTGGTGATGCCCAGACACTGACCCTACCGGCGCCGGTTCGATTGACGAACCTTCGGCCCGGGGAGAACACGCTGTGGGGTCAGGTATTCAACAAAACTTTCCCTGATCAGGTGACAAATTACCGCTCCATCGGTGCCACGATCCGGGTAACTTATGAAACCAGCGGGCCGTGTTATACGGCATCGCAGTTCCTGCCGCCAAGTTTCGTCACGAGCCTTGCCATGGGGGCAGGCACCTGCGGCGGAGTCACCAAGACAAACGTCAATACCGGGAATTGGCCCGCGGGCAACAGTCCTTGGCTTTGCAGCGGCAAAAACAACTTCGCCGGCGGCGGGATTGGCCAGATCGCTTTCACGAACCTCAGGCCGGTCACTCCGGGCACATATTGCTCGAACGCGCATCTGGCGTCAGATCCGAACAGGATTTACGGGCTGGCCTTGTGCCTGGACAAAACCACCGTCACCCATGGCTCCACGGTGATCTCGGAGGTGACGGCCGTGCCGCCCGGGATCGCTTGTCCACAGGGTTACACGCGGTCTGCTACCGCGACGCAAAACGGGAGTTTCCTGTGCATGGCAAAGGTAACGATCCCGTAATAGCTACGGAATTTGCGAATCGGCAAAAGCGATGGTTGCCTCAACCAACTTGATTGCCGCGTCGGTTTCCTCGCGCGTCACGACGAACGTACCTTCCTCGTAACGTCGCACTGAGGCAAAGTCGGTCAACTCATGCAATTCTTCCGAAGCCCCTGGTTTTGGATCCATGCGGTCAATGATTACCGCGAGGTCGTGGACAAGAGGGACTGGCTTGCCCTGGGCAACGAGGACCGCCTTCAAGCATTTCTCGACGGCTTGCTGCAGCATGAAGAAGGCCGTTTCAAAATGGTTTTTTGAAAAGGCGTTCCTTGCTCATTCCGTTACTCCCTTCGCGATTTTCCCACCCGGAATTCTCCCGTACACGAGGACTCCCTCCTCGCTGGCAACTTGCGCGACGCCGCCGATCGCGGCGCGGCGGTGGAATTCATCCGCACTCATCCAGACCAGATCAACGGGAACACCAAACTGCCCGCGAATCCTCGCGACTTGTTTGCGGGCCGGGTTGAGGCTGCTCGCGTCTGGCATGACGATCAAAAGGTCGATGTCCGACTGGTCCGTCAATTCCTTGCGTGCCGCCGAACCAAACAACAAAATTGCCACGGGATGGATCACACCACTGATCTTGCCGACGACTCCCGCGATCAAGTTGTCGGCCTCAGCCGCGGTCAATTTCCTCTTTATGAACGCAAGAGTCGACAAGGAATAACTCCGGTTTCAGCTTCCGTCGTCCACGAGAAATTCCACGCACCGGTGGATGAGGCCGCGATCCAGCCATAGGAACGTTTGCGCTCACGCGCCTCGGAGAAACATTTCGCCGTCGCCGATTCCAGCGCCATGCCATCACGCACGCGCGACTCGATACGCAGGGCAAGTCCGTCATCAACGATCTCCTCGCCAATGCCTGTCGCCGAGATCGCAGCGAATCCCGACGCGTACGTACCGGCTACGGTCGCGGCGTCACTGACCCGGCCGGGCGCCTCGAAACCACGTCCGCCAGTGCTGGTTCCGGCAAAGAGCTCACCATTCGCGGTGACGACCACGCAGCCCACCGTGTCGAAATCGTGCGGATGATTCTCTTTTTTCGCCTGCTCCCAGCGGGCAAGGCGTTCTGGCGTAACGGGGGATTCGGACTTCAATCCAGCGCGGCGCGCGAGTTCCGCCGTTCCCGGCGGGCACACGACGCGCGTCGTTTTCCCCTGCAGCATGAGCGCGAGGGTACTCGGATGAATCGCCCCCTCCAGCCCCATCACTCCGGAAAAAATCTGTCCCGGGCCACTCATCACTGCCGCCGTCAGTCGGGCCTGCCCGTCTGACTGGAGCGCCGATCCCAGTCCCGCGTTGAAGCAAGGCTCGGATTCGAGTTCGAACAAACACTGTTTTACGACATTGAGTCCCGAAGCGCCGCCTGCCAAGGCCGACGCGCCACGGAGGGCAATGCCCTCGATGACTTTGGAGGCCGCGGCGTGCGCCGGGCCCCGGGGGTCTTGAACGCCAGCCCCCCCATGCAACAGGACGAACCCACCGCAGACCGCCGGATCGAACAGACCATTGCGTTGGGCGATTTTATCGAGCATGATAGCGAAATCCTTAAAAAAAACGCTTAGGGGAACACAGGATGAAACTTTCAAAACACATGAGCGTCTTGGCATTGGCGGCTTCCGGCGCCCTCGCGCTGTCGGTCGTAAGTGGCTGCACCAAATGCTCAAAAGGTTCTGATACCGCCGCCACTCAATCCGGTCAAACTCCAGCCGAAGCTGTTGGTGGGGGACAAGCTACTGCCGGAGCGTCCGCAGGTCAAGCAGGTGGACAGTTGGAAATCGTTGAAATCACTGCCGGAAATGGCGCCGAAGCCACCGATGGCAAACGCGTGACGGTGCACTACACCGGAGCGCTTGAGAACGGCACGAAGTTCGACAGCTCTCTCGACCGTAACGTCCCGTTTTCATTCGCTCTTGGCCAAGGCCAGGTGATCGCTGGATGGGATCAGGGCGTCAAGGGCATGAAGGTTGGTGGCAAGCGCAAGCTGGTGATCCCGCCGAATCTGGGATACGGCGAAAAAGGTGTCGGTGGCGTGATTCCGCCGAACGCGAAGCTGGTGTTTGAAGTTGAGTTGTTGAAGGTCGAGTAAAGCCACTCCATCCGGCAACGGGCTGGACGTTTTACTTGCGCGAAGCCACCCCCGGAGGTTATCCGTTGGGTGGCTTTTTTATCGGTAAAATCGTGTTTTTGCATCGCTGGGAAGAACAGGGTTACACGTCATGACAAAGCAAGTTTCAGCAGCATCGGTCCGCCAAAAGTACCTGGATTTTTACAAGGCCCGGCAGCACGCGCTGGTTCCGTCGGCCTCGCTGCAACCCGAAAACGATCCGACGGTTCTGTTTACGACCGCGGGCATGCATCCCTTGGTTCCTTACCTGATGGGATCTCCGCATCCGCTGGGCAAACGCCTCGTCAATAGCCAGAAGTGCGTCCGCACGCAGGATATTGATGAGGTCGGCGACGATTGGCACTGCACGTTTTTCGAAATGCTTGGCAACTGGAGCCTTGGCGACTACTTCAAGAAGGAAGCCATCACCTGGACGCATGATTTCATCACCAGGGAACTCGGTTTCGATCCGCAGCGTCTCGCTGTGACCGTTTTTGGGGGCGACGATCAAACACCTGCGGACGAAACTTCGTATGAAGTCTGGCGCGCGATCGGTTATCCACCGGAGAGGATTTTCCGCCTCGGTCGCAAGGACAACTTCTGGGGCCCGGTCGGCAATTCCGGCCCTTGCGGCCCTGACTCCGAGACATTCTTCATCACGCGTGACTACTGCGCGAAAAACGACCCGAACTGTTCACCAGCCTGCAACTGCGGCCGTTACGTCGAGATCTGCAACAACGTGTTCATGGAATACAACAAGCAGGCTGACGGTACATTCGCAAAACTTCCGCAGCCGAACGTCGATTTCGGCATGGGCCTGTTGCGCGTCGCTTCGATCATGAGCGGATCGTCCAGCGTCTACGAGTCGGATATTTACGCGAAAGCCATGACGTATCTGCATCAGACGGCGCCAGGGCTTTCCGTAAAATCCCAGCGCATCATCGCCGACCATTTGCAGGCCGCCATGTTTGCCATTTCAGACGGCGTGACCCCGTCCAACGTCGGTGCCGGCTATATTGTGCGCCGCGTCCTGCGCCGCGCGTTCCGTCTTGCGAACCAGGCGAATCTCGAGCCGCATTACATCGACGCGATCGTCGACGGATTCGTCACCGTTTATTCGTCCCACTATCCGGAACTCGACAAGAAGCGAAACGCCATCATCCATGAGATGCGGGATGAGGAGCAAAAGTTCGCCAAGGCATTGGGCCAGGGCCTCAAGCACCTCGAGAAGGAGCTGGGACGCATGGATGCTGGCGAGACGGTCATTTCCGGCCAACTGGCTTTCTTCATGTTTGAGACGTACGGATTCCCACTGGAAGTGACGCAGGAAATCGCCGCTGAACGCGGCATGACCGTCGACGCGGAAGGATATGAGAAGGCTTACGCCGGGCATCAGGCAAAATCACGCGCCGCCGGCGAGAAACTGTTCAAGGGCGGGCTCAGCGATACGTCGATGGAGAGCACGCGCCTGCACACCGCGACGCACCTTTTGCACGAGGCGCTGCGCCGCGTTCTAGGCACCCACGTCGAGCAGAAGGGCAGCAACATCACACCAGAGCGGTTGCGGTTTGACTTCTCACATCCGGACAAGATGACGAAAGAACAGATCGATGCCGTGGAAAAAATCGTCAACGAGGCGATCGAGCGTTCGCTGGACGTGCATCTTGAGAACATGACCGTCGACGACGCGAAGGCCCGCGGCGCGATCGGGCTGTTCGAGGACCGTTACGCGGATCGCATCAATGTCTACTTCATCGGGGACTTCTCAACCGAAATCTGCGGTGGCCCCCATGTGCGCAACACCCGCGAACTGGGCAAGTTCAAGATCCAGAAGGAAGAGAACGGGCGTCGTCACCAAATATACCGGACGACCGCCGCCTGGTAGAAAATTCGATTCGCGTAGTCGTCCTCTGTTTTCGGATCGTAGCCGCCAAAAAACAGTCGAACCCCGGCGTCAATGGCGGCACCGGATTCGAGTTTCGAACGGATGCCGAACATGACGTCAAACAGGCCGTCCAGAAAAAAGTTCTGATCGGGCGATGGCAAGAAGTCGGAACGGGAGACCAATGCGAATTGGTTGCTGATGGCCGTCGTCGTCTCAATGTTTATCAGAGGAAAGGCGATCAGGTTGGTGTCGTGAAACGAGTCGTTTTCCCCGCGGAAATCAAGTTGCGCGTAACGAAGGATGACACTGTAACCCGCGCGGATTTGGCTTGATCCGCTGGCAGTGGAGACAACCGGATAGTTTGCCGAGCCACGCAGGGAGTGAAACTGGTAGGTCAACTCGGCTGATTCCCCGGCGCTAAACGTTTTCCCTTTGCAGTTCAGGTCGCTTTTGACTCGATCCTGGTATTTTACGTACAGAGGCTGCAGCACCCCGCCATAGTTCCACGAGTCGTTCTGCCGCTGCCAGTATTCAAACCGCACATCCGGGTCGGTGCTGCGCCAGCCGTTGGTCGCGTTGCCTTGCTTGAAACCACTGATCTCAAATTGCCGGGTCTGGACGACGCCCGCTTCGGCCTCCCATTGCGATGCCTGACTGCCGTACGCGCTCGTCAGGGGAATCAAGAGACTTGCGATCGTGAACACCAGCGCACCGCCGAAATTGAGACGTGATACCGGAAATTGCATCGGGGAAGTTCTCCACTTTCAAGAATATGTCCGTACAAATTTGGAGCTCTTCCA
>RGVZ01000321.1 GCA_010029825.1 bacterium
GAAGCCACGCCTGATAGTGTCCAGTACATTCGGGACAGGGCAGAGAGGTTCGCAGAGCATTTAACAGGGCACGCCACTTCTCCCGTGCCTGGACCCGCGGAGGAGAGAGCGCAGCGGCCACGTGAAGGAAGCGCCACAGATGCGGACCCCAGAGGGCCGGATCCACAATCGGGAGACCGACATCGACCGGTTCTGGCGCAGCTGGTGCCGGTGCGGCACGCCGATTGACAATGACGGGTTCTCGTCGTCGGTATGCCACAGGAATGGTCCCAGCAACAGGTCTCGGTTGCGACGGCGGCGGCAGCAGGCCCGACGGACAGTCCGGACCCACACACCCTCCTGTCCGAGGCGCCCCAGGTCCACTGGCGACGGCCCGTTTCTTACCACAGTTGCACATCCTCTATCGCAGGTTGGCAAAAGTTATACGGGACTCATAACGGCATCTCCCAATCCACGCCGTGTAAGGCACCCACCCCACTAGCAATCAGAATCTCATCATCATAATCCGCGAAAAAGTCCGTCCCCGCCTCCTTCATCCGCCGTAACACCGTCATCGCGGACCCCGGCGCATCCACGTCCACATCCGCCCCTCCGCTTGCGGCATCGTCCACGGCCACGCCTTGTGCGCGCAACCCCTGTAACACTGCTGTCCAAGTGTTTGTACGAACACGCTCCCTCCAGACCGGAATCTTATCGGCCTTCGATGTCGGAACAAGGCCCGGTAGGATGGATTCATACCACGCCTGTCCGGTTGTGAGAAAGTACATATTGCTCAACGGGAACTTCTTACCACTGTCAGTCTTCTTCCGTGCCAGATCGGTGAGTACGAACCGTGTGGCGCCTCGTGCCCGTGCGATCTTCACGGCCGCCGCAACCATCTTACGACAGGAGCCATCCCCTGACAGTGCGCAATCTGCGGCCTGTTCGAGACCGTGGAGTTCAGCGGACTTGTCCGGTTCCAAAAACAACAGAAAGCATTCGGGACGACCTGCCCGTCTGCCGCCGCGAATGACGATCGTCCGTGTTCCGGCATTCCGTTCGGCACGATAATCGTACTGGGCGCCGTTCACCTCCACAACGGCACCACCGGCTTGACGGGCCCAGAAGTCGTGGGACAGAATGGCCCGTCGGACCTCAGTACTCTGGTGCAGCCGCCGCCTGGTAGCCGGCATAATCTACGACAGGTCCACAAAAGAATGCTCGCCAACACAGACTCTACCGAATTCCACGCGCCTGCATCTACAACGTCACACGCCAGTCCGTGCGATAGAGGGGTCCAATGCCACTTGCCAATAACAGTTTCTCCCCGTAGTCCGCGAATAGATCCGTACCCGCATCCTTGATTCGCCGTAGTACCACCATAGCCGACCCCACGTGTCCAGTATCGATTCCGTCTGTAAATTCGGAAGGAATGATTACACCTCGGACCCGAAGCCCCTGGGCAACAGAGTCCCACGTGTTTGTTCGAACCCGCTCCCGCCATTCGGCGATCATCTCCGCGTTGTCAACGGGGACGAGACCCGGAATGACCGATTCATACCAGGTCTGACCCGTTGTTAGAAAATACATATCCGCTAAGCGGATTTTTTTGCCACTCCCCGTCTCTTTTGCCGACAGATCCGTGAGTGTCATCGACGTCGCCTTTCCTTTTCTGGCCAGCGTCAACGCCGCCTTGACCAGCTGTCGTCCAGTCGCACCATCCGACAATGCGCAATCGGGCGCCTGTTTGAGTCCGTGAAGTTCGGAAGTGCCATCCGGTTCCAGAAATAACAGAAAGCATTCCGCTTTACCGGCAGTGCGACCTCCGCGAATCACACGTGTGCGGGTGACCGCATTCCGTTCGACGCGATAATCGTAGCGTGCACCGTCCACGTCCACGACAGCTCCACCAGCCTGTCGGGCCCTGGCATCGTGAATCCGAATCGCCCGTTGAACGGTGGAACTCCGACGACTCCGTTGCCGTCGAGTGAAGGGCATTTTCTACCGATCCACCAGAGAAACCTCGACTATGTCAACCCTAGCACGTCCAATGTCACTCTATTTGCACCGAACCTTTCGTGCCCCCCGTACCCGCCGCGGTATGCCCGTCCCCCTCTATATTCTCCAGCGCGGCGGCGCCATCAAGACCTACACGGAATACTACCTGACACATCCATTGACAATTCGCGAAGTGCCAGAGTTTCCCACCGACGTGAATATCGATCTTAACGCAGAGGATATTCGCAACGCGGACCCAGACACTGCACACGAAATCACCGTTACCGGCGGACCGACATCCGCTCCCTGCTTCGTACTGAACTATGTGCGCGCAACGCGTGTCGCCATCTTATCAGCCGTGGAAGGGCGCACACAGTCCGGCTGTTTCACGGACGGGTACCGAAATATGCGGGAGGTCGTCCGCATCGCCTACCGAGTCGCCCGGCGACTGGGCGCACAGACCTTTGAAATCGCCGATAATTCCTACATAGCCTGTCCGTCCGAAGAGGGCGAGCCCCTGGGGCCAAACGTGGACAATGACGGTGAAGACGCTACTGTGGTCAGCAATCCCAATGCGCCCCGTCCGTCCTCCACCGCCAAGATCCGGCTTGCCGCCTGGTCCTTCCTGACAACCGGACAGACGTGGTATGAGTCGTGTCTGTCCGTCCCGCTCGTGCCGGTGGATCCAGTGATCCGTGCTGCGCTCCCCGAATGGCGCCGCCGCGTCCGTACCAACACGTGGCGTGAAGTGGCCGGTCCTCTGTTCTACGTCCTGGATAGTACCGGCATTGATGTGGATGCGCCCGGTTCCGCGATGGCGGTTCTGGCCCGTGCGAAGGCCTCCCGTGCCGTGGAATGTCGGGTTGTCGCAGCCCACCTTCGTGATCTCCGGATTCGGAGTGGAATATCCAAAACACTCTTTGGATCAACGTGGGTCGCACAGATACCGCCCCCGCCCGCAGGCCGACGGACAACGGCGCGGGCGGCTACGGCCCGCCGCCGACAGACACAGAGACGGCCCGCCACGTCCACCAACTAAACCGCCGAATCGCCAGACAGGGTAAGGCAGATGTCAGCAGCTGCTGGAAGCACGACAGACACGGAGATGGTGACGATTCCCGCCGCACGCCTGGCGGAGTTGGAGGCGCTAGAAACAAAAATTAAAGAAAAGAAGACTTCTCGACTCGGTTACCTTCGCGCGTTAGACAAGGAGGACACCGCACAGATGCTAGCACGAACACAAAGATACCGTAATAAGGATCGTGATGCATACAATGCCCGTCGCAGAGAGCTCTATAAGAAGAAGAAAGAGGCTGCTGCCGCTACATCGCAAGTATCGGCCTGAGCTGAATGGCGTCACGGCCGTGTGGTTGATCCACGCGTACCCGTGGCACGACGAAATCCCCGGCGTGGGGTAGAGGATGCCATCCGCCTGCCCGTACTGTGATTGGTCCGACCACGCGTATCGCCTACCGGCCCACTTACTGGCACACCATATTAAGCATATTCGGTTGCGACCAGTGCAGTCAGCTCACTGTTTGAACGGTGTTGTCGAGAAAGACAAAGAGGATATTGACTTCTCGGTATGTCTCACGTGTAAGAAAGGCACTTTGCAGCATTCCTCTGAAGGACACGGTCTACGCTGGATGTCTCTCCATTCCAAGAAAGCTGCCTGCCGTGCCGC
>RGVZ01000322.1 GCA_010029825.1 bacterium
GACGTGCCGCTGCTCGTGCAGCGTCTCGAAACGGACCCGCTCATTGGACGGCTCTTTGCACCGCAGCACGTGTATGCAATGATGAAGGAGGTGCGCATCCCGGAGGAGCGCTTCCACTTTTCGCACTACTTCGGCTCCATCTGCGACATTACGCATCAGCGAACGCGCAAGTACATGATTGAACTCTTGCAGTTTCTCGTGGCCACGGACGACCAATCCACGTATGCGGCCATGCAAGCCTACCGACCCGCGCTCCTACCTGGCGGTTTGGATGCATCACGGTGCCACGACGCGCTTCTCAGCCGCACCTTTGCGTTCTTGGACGGCAAGACGCTCACTGCCGTGGCGAATGAGGGCTTTGGCATGCGCATGCAGGAGATTACGGCGCCGTTCCTCGACGGCGCGCCCAAGCTCTCTTCGCTGGAGCAGGCGCGCGCCAAGCGGCAAGAGATGAAGGAGTCCCGCGAGCGGCTCTTGCAGCGCACCAAGGACCTGACGCCGGACGAACGGCAGATGGAACTGGCCGAGTTGCAAGAGATGGATCTGGGGCTGCAGTGGCCGGATGCATACGTCTACCAGTCGCACGCGCACTTGGAGCGCTTCGGCCTCTCAACGATTGGACGTCGCGACCAGCGGAGTCCGTCGCTGCCGCTCGTGACGCTCGAGTCGCTAGACGACTGGTCGCTGGAACTGCTGCTCGGGCGCATTGGCGTGTACGAGAACAAGACGCTGACGGCGCACCAGCGCATGTTGGTGCTGGACGCCTTTGCGGACCTGGGCATGATCTTTTCGGGTCGCGAACTGGTGTTTGGCACCAACATTAGCAACCTGACCAATCTGGTCATTACGCCGTCGTTCGGCGAAGTGGCGGACCGCGGGGTGCTCTACCAGCTCATTGGCCGCATCGGGCGCGTGGGACACTCGTACGAGGCCCGCGTGCTGGCGTCGTCGGCGCGCGTCATGGACATGATCTTTTCCTGGCAGACGGAAGAGGATGGCGACTTTCGGCATTCGCTCGACCACGTCGTGGCCAGCAGCACCGTTCGCGTGTGAGCGAAACAAGAAGAGAGTTATGGTTTGTTTACGTGTTCTCATGATGAATTCATGATCGTTTCTTGCGAGACAAGCACCCCATCCTCTTCCATTTGATGAAGAAGGACGAGGGTGCACGAGTGACGTACGGCGACATTGCCAAGATGCGAGTCAGCGTCTTGTCATCCCCGTATCTGTTGAGTGGACTCGCTTCCGAGCACGTTGACATGGTGGCTGCGATGAGGTTCAATCGACCTCCGGATGCACCCGCCCGGCCTGATGTTCTCCTGAACCTGATTGAAAAGGCGCCACATGACCGCAGCCTGGAGTCCGAGCTCGTCAGATACCTAGCGGATCGTCCGGAATACATCCCGCTCTTTCTGGACATGACCTCCGACACTTTCCATCACAAGGTGCTCAAAAGTGACGACGGAGAGACAGCACCGGACTTTCGCCGTCCGGTCTTTCGGCAGAGTGTGCGGATACAAGAGGGAGCCAGTGGTGGCGGAGGCGCAGCCAGTTACGTGGATGCCTGGGTCGATTAGGTTGGGTGTCCGCGGGTTCTGTTCGTCCGTCACGCACCGTTCAACCAGTCCATGTCACGTGTCGACCGTCCGCGAAGGGTCCCGTCGTCCGCGAACCAGGGGAGCGTACGGCGCTTCCACGTTGGCCGGTCGGTACCGGACATCCGGGTTCAACCAGACCGAGCCGCGAGGATTCATTTCAGGCATATTCTGCTCGTAAAATGGCTCTGACTGCTGTCACGATCGTCGGTCCTATGAGTTCGGCTACTTGACGATTCCACTCATGGTCCCCGAGCTCGGGGACGGCGACCTTCTCGATGGCCGCGTGCACGGCGTTTGCGAATGTGCGTGCGAAGGCTTCATCGTCCTGATGGAGAAGGCTTTGCACGGAGTGCCTGACGCAGGGCCTCCCCACGATCCGTTCCAACTGTTTGAGGGTGCTACAATATCCTATGGCGATTTGTCTGGCCATCTCGTTTGCGATCTCCATTACCTCGGCATGCACGTCCATGCTTGGCACCTGGGCATACATGAACATCCGGGACAGGTGAGCAGTCTGTCTCTGCGTTTCGAAGGACGGACGGCCCCGGGACCAGACCAAGGTGGCACCCGTGTGTGGTACCCGTATATGCGACATGGACTGTCCGCGGACGGTGTGCCACGGACAGTCGGCGTTCGCGAGGTTGGACCCATCCCACCCTGGTGCGTCCCGTCGTCCGTGGACAGGGACCTGGGCGATTTTGGCGGACGACGGGACCCTTCACGGACGGTTGATTGAGAGGGATGGGACCTGCGCGAACTTGGCGGACGACGGGACCCTTCGCGGACGGTCGACACGACGCGACATGGAATGGACGCCGGTCTTACGGTGCCTATCTTGGCAGTCGTGATGGTGCTCTAGGTCAGACTGCCATTGACAAGCCCAGCGCTCATGAGACGAGTAAGCTTGGTGGGCAAGTGCAGGCAGTTAGCTCCGAAGGTACGCTTCAATGTCGTCGATGCGACGTGCGAGGTGCCGGAGGTATGCCGCATCAGCGGTGGTCCTACCTCTGTACAGAACCGCTTCCACAGCACGCTGGGTCGAATCACCATACGCTGTGCCAATGTCCTTCCATCTTATGGGATTATCGGATACAGTGTGATCAACTTCATCGGGCCTTGCGCGTCTCCAAGCGTTCACCCCGTCTGTCCTCAAGTATTCGTACTCAGAACCGACTCTTTGAAAAGGCCGAACCATCGTTACGACGATTTCCTTCTGGCTGCGATTGTGTACATTCGTGATGTTCTTTTGGATGGTCATGTGCAGCGGTGTTGTCGTGTCATTGTCATACTCCACTTTGACCACCAAAAATACCTTCTCGTTTTGCACCTGTACCAGCCAATCCCCGATCTTGACATCTTGAATGCCGAAATCCATGGATTCCCCAATGCTTAATGACCACACAGTGACAAAAAAGTTCTTAAGGATCCACAACTTGGCGAACGACGGGATCCGCGGACGGTTGGACGGTGTGCGACGGACGAACAGGACCCGCGGACAGTCGAGAAGCAACCTGCCAATCTTCCATTTCTCGTCAGACGCCGGTTCGGGCTCGCGCTGCTCGCCCAAAATGGAGAAGGATGGATGAATCCGTTATAACCGTCACACACTCATTCTGACCCCATCCATCTTGTCCCCCATTTGTTGGTCAGTCACCATCTTCACCCCCTCCATTTGTGTGTCTGTGTGGTGTTTCTGAGTGGAAATGTCAGAAATATCTCGACGACGCAGTCAGTGCAAGGAGTGCGGCGGGTCGTCCATGTGCGAGCACGGTCGGCAACGCAGTCACTGCAAGGAGTGCAGTGGGTCGTCCATCTGCGAGCACGATCGACATCGGCAGTGTTGCGTCCATTGCAACGGCTCTGCTATGTGTCGAGCGCATGTGCACACCGGCTGCGGTCCGTCCGACGGTTGAACGGTGTGCGACGGACAACGGAACCCGCGGACAGTCGGAGTTCGCGAGGTTGGACCCATCTCACCTTGGCAAGTCCCGTCGTCCGTGGACAGGGACCTGCGCGAACTTCGCGGACGACGGGACCCTTCGCGGACGGTCGACACGACGCGA
>RGVZ01000323.1 GCA_010029825.1 bacterium
GGAGGCTATGAATGAGCCACGGGAAGCGAAATCAGAAAACCTTTCGACAGGGATCACTTCGTCGTAAGATTGCGCGCGAGGAACGAGAAAATAGCGCATTTGCTGCAGATACTGCGTTCGTCCTCGGGCAAGAAGCGACGGTACTTACTTGGAACCAAGAACTCGCACTCAAAAATCAGGCCGCGATTAGACAAAAAAATGATGAGGAAGCCCGCGAACGTGCATGGGCTGAGCGCGTCAAAAATGATAAAGAAATTGCCAAGTGGCTATTGAAACCAGCTGAATCGAAAGAACTATCTGCCAAGGCGTTGAGGCGTAGACATAGGACGCGAGAAAAGGGGTCAATGCAATGAACCCGGAAACGATTCGCGAACAGATAACGGGCTACCTTCACCAGCTCAGAAAAGCACCTGACGCGCATTATCAGGCGGAACTCAAAAAGGAACAGGCGCAACTCGACTTCGAGAAGGCTTACGACATTGCTTTTCTGACGTGCGAGGGCAACATTGAGGAACGCAAGGCCACGGCTCGACAATCGGCAGCCGATGCGAAGCAAACGCTCGCCCTGGCTGAAGCGGAGTTTAACCGGATCAAGTTGAAAACGCGCCAGCTCGAACAGTCGGTGATGGCGTCTCAGTCGCTTCTCCGTTCGATTCAGGCTGAGGGCGCGTGATGAAACCTGACGGTGAGGATTTAGCGGATTGGGCGTGGGTTGTTGCGCCTATTGGTTCTGCTCAGTTTGACGTGCCGCGTGCGTCTGGCTGGTATTCGGGGAGGGAATGATGAAACCTTATTTTGAAGATGACCTTGTGACGTTGTATCACGGTGACGCGTTAGAGGTAACGGAGTGGTTGTCGGCTGATGTTTTGGTGACTGATCCGCCGTATGGAATCTCATGGAATGGTGGTGCTGGAACCTTAAAGAATGGGAAATTTGTACGTCGTGACTCGAATCCAATTGCGGGAGACAACACTCTTGAAGCGCGTGAAAGGGTTCTACTGTTATGGGCAGATAAGCCAGGAATCGTTTTTGGAACATGGCGAATGCCCAAACCTGAGAAGACGCAGCACCGCTTAATTTGGCATAAAAAAGGTCAAGCACCGGGGCCAACAAATGCGCCTTTTTTGAGTCAAGATGAAGAAATATACATACTTGGAAAGGGCTTTGTTTCGTCATCGCCACCGATGCGTTCAGTTATAGGCACAGGCGAATCTCGACCAACTGAGATAGTTCGAATTGGGCACCCGACTCCGAAGCCGGTTGGACTTATGGAGATGCTCATTGAGCGGTGCCAGCCAGAATGGGTTGTTGCCGATCCGTTTGCCGGTTCCGGCGCAACACTCGTGGCGGCGCGTAACCTTGGGCGTAAGGTTATCGGCGTAGAACTTGAAGAGAAGTATTGCGAACTAATCGCTAACCGACTCAGCCAGCAGGTGTTCGATTTCGGCTCACTTGAGGCATAGTAGTCTGAGTGAGTGAAACCTGAGCCTTGGATGGATGATGCGATATGTGCTCAGGTCACGCCGGACGTGTTCTTTCCCGAACTTGGGCAAACGTCGATTCATGCGCAGCGTATTTGCAACGATTGCCCGGTGCGGGAGATTTGCCTTGACTATGCGTTACGGAATCAGATTTGGTTCGGCGTGTGGGGCGGGATGACGCCGTTACAGCGGAGGCGGATTCGGAGAAACTATGGACGCTAAGCCTGCGGAAGATATGGGCGATTGGATTGTCTTTGTAAAACCTTTAGAGATTCAAGATGTGCCACGCGCGTCGGGTTGGTATTCGGGAAAGGAATGAACATGGATTTGGCTGGAGAAGGGTGGAAGGTGCTCGCCGGTTCTTGTCTTGATCGGTTGCGCGAATTACCTGATGAGTCCGTGGACGCGGTTGTTACTGACCCGCCTTATGGCCTGAGCAATACTGATCCGGCGCACATTTCTCAGGCGTTGGTTCAGTGGGTTTCAGGTGAACGTGGTTTCATCCCTGAAGGTAAAGGGTTTATGGGCAAGGCGTGGGATGCGTTTGTTCCACCGCCAGCGGTGTGGGATGAGTGTCTGCGGGCTGAGCGCGAAGTAATAATTCAAACTGTCTCGGATATCTTCGGCGAGCATCAGGTGGAAGTAAGCAAGACTCGAATGAATGAGCCTTCTGGACTCGTAAGAGTAGGTCAAGGTGAACGAACATTAGTTGAGCGCAAGGAAACAATTCCGGCTACTCCCGAGGCGCAAAAATGGCAGGGATGGGGCACCGCACTAAAACCGGCGTTTGAACCTGTCGTGGTGGCTCGCAAACCGCTTATAGGTACCGTGGCTGAGAATGTTCTTGCGCATGGTACGGGTGGGCTAAACATTGACGGCGCGCGAATTGGGACTGAAGATAACTTAAATGGCGGGGCATACGCACAAAAAGGAAATCGGCTTGTTTCTCAGTCTTTAACTACAGGCTCTGGCATGAATATGCCTGGCGCAACAGTTGGCAAACCGTTTGAGCAACCAACAGGGCGTTGGCCTTCTAACGTAATGCTTGATGAGTTTACGGCCGAACTTGTAGATGAACAAAGCGGTGTAAGTAAGTCACAAAGCGGAACGCAAATTATCACAAGAACTGCCGGTGGTTGGGATAGGCAAGACAAGGGAATGTTTGACGCTGGCCGGTCAAGCACTTTTGAAGGCTATGGTGATTCGGGCGGCGCATCACGGTTCTTTTACATAGCCAAAGCGTCGAGGCGTGATCGCAACGAAGGGCTAAACGAATTGCCAATTGGTCAGACTATTGGAGGAGGTGGTTTGTCTAGTGCTCATGGTTCAGAAAAAGCTCCGGGACAGAACTTCCACCCGACTGTCAAACCGACCGACCTAATGCGCCAGCTCGTGCGCCTTGTCACACCGCCCGGCGGTCTCGTGCTTGACCCGTTCACCGGCTCAGGTTCTACCGGGAAGGCGGCGATTCTTGAAGGCTTTGAGTTTGTCGGGGTGGAATTGACGGAGGATTATTTGCCGATTATTGAGGGCAGACTTTCCCACGCCGCGAAAATGCGCGCCGATGCTATCGCTGAGGAAGAAAGAAAAAGGGCGGAAACATTATTTTAGATAAGAAACTTCTCGCCGCACTCCGCGAACGTGACGGGGACGTGTGCGCCTGGACAGGACTCGAAACCGACACACTCGTGCCTCATCACCGCGCGAATCGTGGCGCGGGCGGATTCAAAGGTGCAGACAGGCTCTCGAACCTTATCCTCGTGGATAGCGTCGTGAATGGTCGCTTCGAGAATGACTTACAACGACGGGCACAACTTCTCGGCTTCAAAATATCGCGTTATTCCGATCCTGAGACAATATCGCTATTTCACAAAGTGCATGGATGGGTTTTGCTGAAAGACGATGGAAGCATGGTGATTTTGAATGTCGAGTGACGTGGCGCGGGTGGCGGCGAAGCAATTATTGAGAAAACTCGATATGCCCGCGTTTGACGTAGCGATTCAACTCGGCACCGGATGGACTACCGAGGGCCTTCTGGAGTCATTTGGCAGCGTTTACCAATCGAACATCGCGGGCTTCGATCGTGCAAGCGTTGCGAGCCATGGAAAGCACTTTCACGCGCTCGTAACAGACACGGGCACGGCGGTTCTTGTTCTTGGCTCTCGCGCACACCTGTAC
>RGVZ01000324.1 GCA_010029825.1 bacterium
GGGCCGCGGCGGCCCCGACGGCCTTCAACCCCAAAGAGCGGGCAGCCTACGTCCGGGCGATGGTGGCTCGCGTTCTCGAGTATCGTCGGGAGCGCAAGACGGCGGAGGAAATTCAGGAACGTCTGCCTGAATTTGCCGAGGAATACAAGCACCTCTTTGAGATGCTGACGGCACCGGAAGGGTTTGACCAGCAGAATTTAACTGTCATGTTGGCCATGCTGGACCGTATGGGCCAGGGCGCTTTGACGCAGCACGAGGCATCGGTGATTGTTGGCAAGCGGCTTTTTGATAAGTATGGGAAAAATAGCCGATAGGCTATTTTTACCTCTATTTCCTCCGGAAATACGGAAAGAACAGTAAATAGACTACGGCGTCTTAATAAATTCCGCCAGAGGCTTCGCCGGAATCCGGAAGGCCTCGCACCATGAATAGGATTTCTGGATGCAGGCGCGGTGCCACGTCCGTCGCCATAGCTCTGGATCCTGACTAAAGACAATCGCCTGGCGAATACTGTGTAGTTGTAGGGCAGTTGTCGTTTCCACATGCGACGCCAAAAATGCCGACTCCGTGACCGTCCATGTGGCCGTATCCATAACAGGATAGAGTCCCGCAGCAGACTTCTCTTGGGCCTCTAGGATAATCGGGTTCATGGTGCCCCGGAACCCACGACCCAGGAAATAGCGCTCAGAATTACAGGGCCGCGTCATGGCCGGCTTATAGAGCGTCCACTCGGTAAAATGCCGCCCTAAGAGTAGCACCAAAGTGCGTGTGTGCGGGGATTCCAGGTCAAAGAGTTTGAGAACAAAGGACCCCCCCTGGCGCAAAACACGAAGCCCAATGCTTGCGGAGCACAAAAGAAGGTGGAAGACTTTGAATTCCTGCTGGGAATAGTTCACGCTAAAATCAAATCCACCATCGGCTGTAAACAGGTTTACACCGGGCGCACAGGCTGCGATAAATGACTCCTGATTCGCCGGGACATAGATATTCCCAGTTCCGTCCGCTCCATAATGGACCGTCACCTGGCGGTTCTTCTGGAGGAATTGCGCCGCCTTGCGCCAACCCGGAACATGCGTCGTGGATGGCTTCAAGGTCATCGCCGTCGCTGCGAGCACTTGCGACCCCTTTTCGCCTGCGCGTTCCACGAGAGCCTGAATGAATCCACCGGGTCCCTCCGCAACATGCGCCGACCGAAGTTTTGTCGGCTGAGCGAATATTCCCAGCACTTCCATCATCTCCACCATCTTAAAGTATGACCTGGAGAGAGGCTGTTTCAGGGCAAGCGCGGGTGGCAGGCGGTCGTCGTTCTGGGTATACACCAATTCATACGGATTCACCATTTTCTTGGCAAGTTCCCATTTATGCTCACGGTCCAGGGCACCAATAGACTCCTTTAGGGCGAGCACTTCCTGGTTGGGCTCTGTGGTCCAGGCTTGGAAGGATACGGGTGGCACAGCCGGTGGCGACTTGACCCACTGTGTGTAGCGCCACGGGGGCTTTTCTGCGCAGAGAATGTCCATACGTTATGGACGTGCTCAGCGCTTAGGACCTGCGATTTGCAAGACGTTCAATACTTTCATTGATGCGATAAAGGGCAGTGACAGTAAAGAACCGCAAAAAAATGGTTGTGAGTTTATATCCGTCCATCTAGGGGACTCTAGGTATAACCCGTCTAAGCCTCCTCATCCAGAATCTCCATCTCAATGTCAGGCTCCTCTAGTGTCGTGTGCGCCTTCGGCATGCTCATGTTCATGCGCAGCTGTGCAGCTGAGCAGAGGTCACTCTCGTCCTGATAGAGAGCAGAATCAATCTGCTCCTGCGTGAGGTCCTCCTCCTCTTCCTCCACATCATCCATCGGCGGCAGGCCCTCCTGGAGACGCAGGAAGGCCGCCTCATCCAGGAGAATCTGGAAGAAGCCCGTGCCACCGCGAATCGGCTGACCCATCATGATGTTCGCTGACACACCAGTGACAGGGTCCATCTCGCCATACAGGGCCGCGTTCAGCAGAATGCGCTCCGTCTCCTCAAAGGAGGCCTTTGCCAACGGCCCAATGTCAGACTTGTTGATGCCATGACGGTCGGCCGACATGAGGCGCCCGGCACGCGTCATCACGTCACAGAGGAGACCCAGATGGCGATTGTTCACGCCCGCCTCTTCAAACAGGGTTGTCACTTCATTCAGGAGCGTCTGGCGTGTGGCCTCAATGCCCAGAACATCATAGATATCGTGAACATGGCTGGACGTGAGGCGGGTTGCGTCCACGTAGGGATGGCGCATGACCGCGAGGAAGTTGCTGCCGTCCGTGTCTAGGACGTACTGCGACACCTCCTTGTAGGCCCCGTCCTTGAGTTCCAGGTAGTCCTTGTCCTCACGGAACGTCACGGACTTGATGCCAGGCACGCCACGGAAGACGATGCCGTTCAGGATGCGCGTCTGGAACTTCTTCAGGTTCACGAGGTCATCCAGTCCGCCCTTCATCATGTCGGGCAGGCGCATGCGCATGATGAGTTTGTTCGCGTTGTAGTCACTGTAGATCATGTGGAGCGCGGACCCGAACCGGCTGCGGAGCACGAACGCCACGTCATCCATCGTAATGTTCTTGCGGAACATGTGCTCGCGGTCCAGTTCAAAGCGAAGTAGCCAGCCACTCCACTTGGGCGCAGGCTCCTCGGGCGCCTCTCCGTCGCCCACCATGTCCTCGGTCTCCATCATCTTATAGAAGGCCACGAGGTCCTTGTCCTCTCCCACAACCGTGTCATTGTCTTCCGGGTCATAGAAGATGGACGTCTTCACCGTAATATCTTTGAGAAGAGTCAGTTCTAGATCCTGCGCCACTTCACGCGCCTTCTCCTGATTGCCGCGGAACTCGGGCTTCAGCGGAATAGTGAGCGAGATAGCCTTCGGGTTCTTCGTGACCTTCAGGAGTTCCTTGAGGCGCGGCACACCACGAGTCACATTGGACTTGGCGGCTACGCCGGCAAGGTGAAAGGTGTCTCGGCAAGGCATACACGATAGTGTCATGAAATTGCGCGTCTCCGCAACAGTTACGTCGTAGACCCACCCCTCTCCCATCGGGACTACCTCCTCAATCGCAGTGATTTTATCCCAGATGACATCATTGAGTGTATCACGACGGCAAATGCGTTCGCGATCATCGTCCAGGAAATGCTTAGCCAGACGCTCTTGCTTCTTTGCAATAGAGAGCGTAAACTGCTGAGCGAAGCGCTTGGCAAACTTTTGCGGCACGCGCATCGTGTGCTGCATGTTTACAGAGTTGAACTTACCTTGTGCCGGCATGTATGAGCGGCGAGTTGTAAAGATGCCAAAGCGCGCTAGTAGCGCCCCCATACGCGTGATGAGTTGTTCGCTCGCAGACGATACAGTGATTGATCCATCCTTATCTGCCACCGCCCCATCGCCGCTCACGTAACCATCCAGCAGACCGGCAACAAACTCGGTAGGCGCCTGGAGGGTCCAGTCAGGCATGGTCTTCTCCGTGCTGACACGGCCAAAGAGGGTGTGCATCACCTTCGCCAGGATAGTGGAGTGAATGATGAGACTAGTCGTTGTGCCTTTGATGCCCGTCTTGGTCGCCTCACGCTGCTCGGCCACCAGATGAGTCCCCACGT
>RGVZ01000325.1 GCA_010029825.1 bacterium
GGGCAGCAACGTGATCGACTCCGCCACGGAGGACTACCTGATCTGCTCGATCTCGGGGCCGCCCTGGACGACGCTGGAGTTCCTGATCTGCGCGGGCGACAGCGGCGGAGGCCTGTTCCTGGGCAGCGAACTGGCCGGCATCAACTCTTGCATCATGGCCGAGGGCCGCTCGCCAACCGCAACGTACGGCGAGGAGTCCGTCCACGTCCGCCTGAGCGTCCACCGAGACTGGGTTCTCACGGAGATGACCCGCGATGAGTGACTCGATGCTGTTCGACACGTCGCCCCTCGAAGGCGACGGTCAGGCGAAGAAGAAGGGCGGCCGCCGCAAGCCAAAGCAGGACGAGCCTCTTCCGATCCTGGCGAGCCAGGACGACTTCGACGATCGGCCGCCCCCGCTGGGGTTCCTGCTCTCGCTCGACTCAGTGCCGTGCAACCAGTGCGGCCTCCCGATGGACTTGGCCGAGGTCGTGATCATCAACGGCATCAAGCAGTGGCGAGTGCAGTGCGGCTGGTGGTGTATGCACTCTTGGCTCATGCCGCCGATTCCAGGCCTGCTCGATGCTGAAGAAAAGAAGGGCCGGGCCTTCGTTCTCCGCGAGGGTCGATTCGCCGGCAAGACTCTCGACGAAGTCTGGGACGAAGGCGGCGAGTGGTACATCCGCGAACTCGCGACGCTCGCCAAGAGCGACCGACTGGCGAAGGCAGCGAGCGAGTGGCTGGCGAAGAAAATCGCTTGACCCGCTGTCTGGACACGCTAACCTTCGAGCGTCTCGCCACGGAAGGTTCCGTGGCGGGCTCCACGGATCGGAGCCCGCCACGGTGATTCCGGGAGGAATGGAGTCCCCGATCTATGTGGCCGTGGTCATCTCGCACGGTCGCCTCTGAACTCCGCCGGCTGGCGATGCGGATGCGTCGGCCTCACGCGGCTCGTCTACGTCTCATTCGCAGGGAGATTGCCAGCATGGCCCTCGTCTACAGCGTCACCGCAGCCCCGTCGATTGACCCCGATGTCGTGGTTCGCCAACTCACGGTCATCGTCAACGGCGAGGCGAGCGGCGCTCCCGCTGACTTCCCGCCCGAGGCGACCTCCTTCGGCGAGATCATCGTTCCGCAGGATGCCCAGGTCATCGTGACCCTCGTCGACATCGACGACGCCGGCAACGTGAGCGAGCCGGCCGTGTTCGAGTTCACGGCCGCCGACACGATCCCGCCGGCCAAGCCGGGTGAGTTCGGCGTGACGCTCGTTCGCGAGACGGCCTGAGTAGTACGGACACGGCAATGCACACTCTCGTCAACGCCGACACGATTCAGCATCTCGCCTCGATGGAGAGCGGGAGTGTGCATTGCATCGTGACCTCGCCGCCTTACTACAACCAGCGCAACTACGGACACGACGGGCAGATCGGCCTGGAAGGCACGGTGCAGGAGTACATCGACCGGATGGTCGCGGTTCTCTGCGAGTGTCGTCGAGTGCTTCGCGACGACGGGACGCTGTGGCTCAACGTCGGCGACTCCTACGGCAGTGGCAAGCAGTTGCTCGGCGTTCCGTGGAGGCTGGCCTTGGCCGCCCAGGCGGACGGTTGGTGCCTGCGGCAGGACATCATTTGGCATAAGCCCAGCCCGATGCCCGAGAGCGTACGGGATCGATGCACGAAGGCGCATGAGTACGTTTTCCTGCTCACAAAGAGCGATCGCTACTACTACGACGCTGAGGCGGTGAGCGAGGCGAGCGCTGAGATGACTCGGCCGCAATCAGAAAAGCGGCGGCTTCAACGAATGAACAGGGGTGTCGTGGTTGCGGGTGAGTTCGGCCAGACAAGCAAAGGAGTAGACGGCGGCGCTGCTGTTACTCACGTTATGAAGTCAGGAGAGCGACGCAACCGACGCTCAGTCTGGACTATCGCGACGCAACCCTACAGAGGCGCTCACTTCGCCACGATGCCGCCGGTGCTGGCCGAGACTTGCATCAAGGCTGGCACATCGGAGAAAGGCTGCTGCCCGTCATGCGGCTCCCCGTGGGAGCGGGCTACGAAGCGAACGAAGTTGCTGCGGCCCAGGCCCGCCGACTACGTCAAGCGAACCGGCGAGGCTGGCACTGGAAACTCCTGCGCGAACAGCGTGGCTGGCGTGGCGGTCGAGACTCTCGGCTGGCGGCAGTCGTGCAAGTGCGAGCCGCATGAACCCGTGCCGTGCGTCGTCCTCGACCCGTTCGCGGGCAGCGGCACCACTCTTGCCGTCGCCAAAGTCTTGGGCCGCGACTCGGTCGGCATCGAACTCAATCCGGAGTACATCGCCCTGGCCGAGGAGCGGATCGCTCAGGCAGGAGTGGCGAAGGCGAAGGTGAAGAAGAAACCGCGAGTCGCGGCGGAGCAAGGAAGCCTGTTCGTCGAATGAACATCCCCTGGATTCCAGTCGCCGAGAAGATGCCGACCGAGAGGTCTGTCGTCATCGTCTGCCAGGAAGGCCCGAGCGGGTATCGAATCTTCGCCGGCTGGCTGAGTAACGGAGTTTGGTACTGCTTCTATCCGGAGCATCCAAACGAACTCGTCTCCAGGCGAGGAGTCACCGAGGCGATCGGCGCGGAGGCCGAGAAGGCAGAGCCTTCGGAGGTCGCCCTCGGCGACGGCTCCGGCGCCTCTCTGCCGATGGGAGGGATCAGCATCGCCGCGAGCGAGAGAACGGTGATAGAGGAGACCGCATTCATCGCCGAGATGGGCGACCTCCGGGCCACCGACTTCTGGCTCACGCTGCCCGAGTGGCCCCCAGGTTCAGGCGTCGTTCGCGGAGGCTACCCGGCATGAGCCGCCCTCCGTGCATGAAAGACGACGACATCTTCTTGCGAGACCTGGAAAAGAGCCGGCGGGACGTCGATCACTTTGCGACTCGCATGAGAGGGCAGGGCATCTCCGTCGCCGTGGCCGAGGAGATCACGCGACCGGACTCGGCCTCCAGGCGTCAGTACGCAGACAAGGGCGACATGATCCTGTCGCTCAGAGTCGAGCATAAGGTTCGCGACTTGAACTTCACTTGCCGCGAGGACTTTCCCTTTGCCACGGTCATTGTCGACGAGGCGTACAAGGTTCGAGAGAAGGAATCCGACCCGCTTCTGATGTACGTCATCGAAAACAGAAGCCGCACTCATGCCGCCATTATCTACGGCTGGACGCGACCCCGGTGGCAGATCGAGACGATCTACGATCGCCGCCAGAACAGGTACTGCGAGAACTTCGTTGTTGACAAGTCGCTAGTGAGGTTCTGCCCAACCGAAGAGGCGATCTGCATTCGCGGAGGCTACCCGGCGTGAGCCGCTTCGACGACATCTCCGAGGCTCTCGCTGAGTTGAATCCCGAGGCCCTGCTGGCCGACGGCTTCGAGCAGGCCCTGGTCGGGTACACGTCGAACTATCACCATCCGCACGTTGCCGTCTACGACGCCAAGAAGTGCATCGCGATCCTCGTTCGCCGTGACGGCATGAGCGAGGAGGAGGCCGAGGAGTTCTTCTCGCTGAACACGCTCGGAGCGTACGTCGGAGAGAACGGGCCTCTGTTCGTCTGGAGTTGAGAAGTCATTCGCGGAGGGGAAACCGCGAGAGACTGATCGGTGCGATGGATCGT
>RGVZ01000326.1 GCA_010029825.1 bacterium
GAACCATAGGTGGTGCCATTGCTCGAAACCTCAAAGCCCGTTGGAGCACTGGCCGTGATGTTAGCCGTCAGATTGCTGCCTGCGATGGTGAAGGTTTGTAACGTTACCCCATGTAATCGCAGAGCCGATATTGGCGAAAGAAGTCCCGTCCAAACTATATTGCCATTGACCAGTTGTGGGACCGGTTGCTGAACGACGTATATTATAAGCCGGAATACCTGACAGTGATATGGAGTAGCCTGATTTGGCCTGCAAAGTAAAAGATACAACATCACCAGCCGTAGTTGCAGCTACCAGACTACTTGCGTCGAATCCGTTACCACCCCATGCATCGGTGGCGGCAGTTCCAGAGGTCGTTACTCCTGATCCACGAATCAGGCCAGTTGCAGTGATGTTGTTGTTGGCTGAGTTAGCAGCAAAAGGGGAGGCTCCATAACTTGATAAGCCGGTTACCTCCCAAGCTACCAATGGCGCCGCGGTGGCTGTTAACACCTGGGTTACATCCGTGGCTGCATTGTAGTTGCTATTCCCAGCTTGGCTCACCGTCAGGGTGGCCGTGCCAGCCCCAACCACCGTCACATTTCCGCTGGAATCCACCGTCGCCACCCCGGTGTTGGAAGAGGAATAACTTAAGGTTAGGCCGGACGTGACTGTGGCACCGAGTGCGTAAGTGGCCCCAACCACCTGATTGGTGGTGGCGTTTACGCCGCTGATCGTTTGGCTCGCCTTGGTGATCGTTCCCGTGGCCGAACCATTGGCCAAGCTGTAGTTCGTCGCCAGTCCGCCATTCGTGCCGTTAGCCAGCGTGTAGGTGACTGTCACGTTGTTGTACGTTCCTACATTCGCGCTGGAGTAGGCCGCGGCCGCACCGGTCGCGGTGACTGTCTCGCTGCCCACAAATCCAGAAAGTGTTCCCACCGTGACGGCGCCGGCTGTCGTGGTTCCATCGTAGGCTTTGGGTGCAATCGTCGGTGCCCCGATTGTCAGTGCCTTGGCCGTGATGTCGGCACTCAAGCCCGTGGGCTGGGTGACCGAGTAGTTGCCGGCCGCCGATCCGCTGAGCGAGTACCCCGTCACGGTCACGCTTTTAGTGTTCCCGACGTCCTTGCTCGAGACTGTACCTGTCGGACTTCCACCCAACGTCACGTTAGCGGCATCTCCACTGAGGACTTGTCCGGCACCCGATCCCGTGGTGAGCGAGCCGCCGGTGATGGCGATCGTAGTTGTGCCATCATACACTCGGCTAGTCGCCGTGGCGCCCGAAACCGTCAGCGCCTTGGCCGTCACACTGTTGCCGGTGGAGGTCGAGACCGATTTGTCATCCCCGCCACCGGTGATTGTGATGGAGACATTATTGTAGTTGCCCGCCACCGGGGCGGAGGACTTCAACCGCACATAGACGGTGGTGTTCGAGACCGTTCCACTGGTGGCGGGGAGATTGAGAGAGTCCGCGAAGCTGGAACCGCTGGTCGTTGAAACCTCGAGACCGGTTGGGGCGGTGACCGTCAGGTTGTTGGTGAGCGTGGAACCGCTCACCGTGAAAGTCCGCTCCGCGGACGCGGCGCCGTAAGTGGTGGTAAGTGCACCGGATAAGCTGCCAACCGTCACGGTGGGAACGGCCGGGGCGGTGGGAGTACCATTCACGCCGGTACTAGCCGTGCCATCACCCGCTGCATTTACTGCCAGGATCTGGACATTGTACGACGTGCCGTTGCTCAGACCGGTAATGGTGATGGGGCTGGTCGTCGCTGCGGGCGACACGGCGGTGAACGTGCTGCCTCCGTCCGTCGAATACTTGTAGTTGGTGATAGCCGAGCCACCGTTCGAAGAGGGCGCAGTAAAGGCCACGCTCAATTGAGCGTTACCTGCCGTGATTCCCGTGATCGTGGGTGCTCCGGGGACGACCGCATTAATGCTCGCGGTCAACGTCGGTTGGGTCACGGTATAGTTGGAGGAAGGGGCATCGTAACTGCCGGTGCGGGTCAACGTCTTGTTCGATCCCACATTGGCATCCGCAAATGCCCATGTGACCGTTCCGGTCACTGAGAAACTCTCGCTGTTGACCAATCCGGAATAGGCCGGCGTTCCTGTCACACTCGCCGTGGTTGTCCCGTCCCAGTTCTTATTGGCGGCCGATAAGCCGGTGATGGTGAGCGCCTTGGTCGAAACGGCGTTACCGCTGGATGCCGTCGCAATGTTGACGCTTGTGGCACCGGTGCTGGAGAGAACGATATTTTGAGAGTTGTAGGAACCGCTCACAGCCGCATCGGCCTTGAGACGGACCCGAAGCGTGCCGCTGGCCGAGCCGCCCGATTGCGTGAAGGTGGCGGTCGAGCCGTAGGTCGTGCCATCGCTTGAAACCTCGAAACCGGTGGGCGCCGTAGCGACAAGATTTGCAGTGAGATTAACCCCGGAAACAGTGAAAGACTGCACTGCCGAGGCCGTGCCATAGGTCGTGGTAAACGCCGTTGCGGTCGCTGCGCCACTGATCCCAGGACCTAGCGTGATCGAAAAATTATCGATGCCGATACCCTGACCATTTGTACTTCCTCCGTTGCCCGTAAAAGTCCAGCGAAGATAGTAAGTTGAGCCACTAGCGATGCTTAGACCTGTGATAGTAACAGTTTTTGCAATCGAAGTTGGCGGGTCGACAACTGCGTTTGCCGCGTCAGCGCCGTACGATTGATCACCACCTGTTGCCGCATTTGCTACAGTTGCGGGATCACTGCCGTGGAAAAAGTTCCAGTCGAAGGCGCGCGTGCCAGCGCGGTATTTTTCATAATTCCAGGAAACCGTGATCGAGGTAATGGTTTGCCCGGTATTATTTTGGAAAGCGTAGATGATGCTTCGGGGGGAGGTGTAGGAATTACCATTCAAAAAACCGAGCGCACGATCGTTTGAGGAACCAGTTACCCCATTGGCAAAGTTATAAACTCCGGCAGCGGAGGTACCTGTTAAGGCTCCAGTCCCAGATGTCCCGGCAGCTTGCGTCACCGCAGTCAGTCCGGCACTGGTCCAATTAAAAATAGCATTAGTCGGACTAGTTTTAAAACCCGTTGGGAAGCTGGCCGTGCCACTAGTCCCCATGCTATCAAAG
This sequence comes from bacterium, assembly GCA_010029825.1. Classification (GTDB taxonomy): domain Bacteria; phylum Bdellovibrionota_B; class Oligoflexia; order Oligoflexales; family RGVZ01; genus RGVZ01. Next base: position 3,098 of record RGVZ01000326.1, read on the forward strand.
TTTTGAGTAACAGCAGATCCAGCGGTTGTGATCGACTGCTGCCCCCAACCCGTCGCCGCGGAGAGCGCGAGCGCCATCACGGCGGCGGCCGCCAGGCCGCGCCGTGAAGGAGATAGCAGATAGGAGATAGGGTTGCGGGAAGAGTTGAAGTTGAAGGGGAAAGTTGAAGTAAGCTTTGAAGCTGGAACGGGCAATCTCCCTTCAACTTCCGACTTAAACTTAAACTGCGCGCAGCGCCTCATCGCTCCGCTCCTGCGCTCGGTTGGATCGTGGCCACCACATTTCCGCTTTCCGCTTTTCGCACTCCGCTTTCGTTCTCGTTCACCTTCACGAAATCTCCGCTTTCCCTTTCCCAGTTCCCTCCATGACTAACGCCTAAACCCCTAATCCCCTTCCGTTCCGCGGCGCTCGCCATTGCCTCTGGGTAAACTTTCTCGTCCACAATCACTTCGCTCGCCGCGGAACGTTTCGACCACTCCGCCATCCCCACGGCGACAAAAACCGCCAAAGCCAAGAT
>RGVZ01000327.1 GCA_010029825.1 bacterium
AACCACGCGATGCAGCGGACTCGCAATAAAATCAGTCGGTGTGGTTCGCGTAAGGTCGCGAGCCGCTGATCGCGGCCGTTCGCAACATGGAAGTGCTGCAATGAGTCGCGATGCCGGTATGGTCGCCATGAACGCTACGTCAAGTCGTCCTGGGCTGGTATTGCTGCTGTGGCTGGCGATCGCAGCCGTTGCGCACGCAGACAACCACGACCAGCGCGTATCTCCAGTTCCCGCCGTGCCCGGGCACTTTATGGATACGGGTCGGCCGCCTGTGACTCCGGAGGACATCGAGAAGATTCGTAATTTCGTAGGCGACGTTCGTCTGAGCGAGGTGGGGGTTCGTTCGATTCACGAGGTCAGCGTGCTTAGCACCGTGCGGGGTGATCTGACGCTGCACCTACCGGAGATCACCCCGGAGTACGCCCACGCCCTCAGTCGCCATCGGGGCTACTTGATCGTGCACGGCCCTGTGGCACTGTCGGAGAAGTGTGCCGACCTGCTCGGACAGCACCGTGGTTCTCTGGAGCTTCCTGATTGTCGAGTCGCTTCTGCCGCTGCAGTTCGTGCCCTGTGCATGGGCAACAAGCGGTGTCTTTCCCTCGGCCTTGAAGCCATTTCCGAGGACATGGCCCACTCGCTGGCGAGGTACGAGGGCAAGCTTCGCCTCCGGAAGGTGAGACAACTCGACGACCGCGTGGCTGCGGTGCTGAGCGGCCACAGAGGCATGCTGGAGCTCTACCTTCTCGAATCCCTCAGTCCCGCAGCGGCGCGCGCCCTCGCCGACAAGGCAGGCGGCTGGACTGCTAAGTTGGGCTCCCCAGAGGTGCCACTTAGGCTGACGATGGCCACGACAGCGGCGTTAGCCCGATCTTCTGAGACATTTTCCGTTCAGAACGTCGCATGCGACCCGGACTACGCCTCGGTTCTCGCGCCGCTTGCTCAACGAAAGACTGGAGAACTGTTTGTCTATCCCTTCGACGCGGACGATCGAATTATCGGTGCGCTCAGGATTCCGAATGCGTCGTCACAGATCGCCGTGCACTCCGAATCTGAAGGGAAGTCGTGCGGAGATCTTACCATCACAAAGGGTATGGGCTTCACTCCCGCGCTGGCCCAGGCTCTCGTAAGCCGACGTGGAGGGCGACTCGAACTCTGGGTGAAGGGGCTCTCGGAGCCTGTTGCCCGCATCCTGGCATGCTATGAGGGGCCGCTAGAACTGCACACCACTGAAGAGCAGAATCCCGCTGATGCTGCTGTCGCGGCGTTCTTTCCTCGCCGAGCCTCAATCGGAATACCGGCTCAATGGCTGACGATCAACACCGTCGACTCCGTTCTGAGTCACCGCGGGGGTCTGTCGTTCTTTCCCGGAATGCCCACGAAGTTTTCATTTGGGGTCGTTCACGGAAGGTTGATCGGTATACCGCACTGGAAGTGGATGTCGACGGACGTGTTCGACCGACTACTCAAGTATGACGGCCCGCTGCATCTCAAGGGTGAAGTACCTGTCGAGATGGCCGAGAAGCTGCCTCTCCACCACCATCCTTTGGCGCTTGGGTCTCTTCCGCAACGTGAAGCCGCGGAACCTCTGCTGAGGTGTGACGGCCCCCTCTTCTTCACGCGTGACTGCAACGTCGAAAGCATTGAGGCAGCCAGAGTATTCGCATCCGCAGCGAATCGGACGACGGTGTGCACGTCGAAACACTTGATGGGCCCGGATGCCGCGCGCATCGCAGCCATCATCGTCGAGCGTCGCGGCGAGATCTCCCTACCCAAACTGAGCTATATTTCAGACGAGGCGCTCCGAATCCTTTCGCAGAAGGAGGACGTCCGCCTTCCGCCGCTCGAAGACCTGTACGTTCTTGATGAGGCTGGCCGCGATGTGGCTCCCTGTGATGTCGTGAGCGAGCGATTCGCGACCATCAATGCAGAACATCAGCCGCCCCCGGACATGCCCAGGTGGCACAGTTGGGAACACCTGATTAGCGGAGCCGAGGGACGGTGAGTTGGGAGAGCATCTCTGCGAACCAACCGATGCAGCGGGCTCGCGATAGATTCCAGCAGAGTGGATCGCCTAGGGTCGCGAGCCGCTGATCGGAAACGTTCGGGCGATCAGTTGAGCTAGGGGATGCGATGGAACTCGTCGGCTCAAGGCAGCGACTGATCGTTGCTCTCGTGCTGCTTGCAGCACTTGCGTGCTTGATCTGCGCGTTTCCCGTCTACGCCGTTCAGCTGGCGCTCAATCTGAGCATTTTTCTACCAGCCTTGGCAGCAGCGTTTGCGTGTGCCTACGGCTCTCGCCATCCCAAAGCCGTGTTTCTTGCGTCGATATGTGGTCTTGGCATCGGTTGGTGGTTGACTCCGGTCTTGCAGATTTATTGGGGAGAGCCTCCGACCTGGTGGGACTGGTACTTAGTTGATCTCAAAGGTCTGTGTCCGTTAATGCTGAGTGGCGCAGTGTCGCTTGGGTTGATCGGTCTAATCGTCTCTCGCATGGTTGCCAGCCCGAACCAATCGCTGGATCAGACGGCGGATAGAATCCAGCGGAGTGGCGAGCCGATGGTCCGCCGCTGATCAGCTTCGTCGTTATGGCATAGGGGCAAAGCATGAACGTGCGCGTATGGTTGTTGTGTCGCTTGATCTCGTGCGCAGTAGCTGTAGTGGCAGTCTCAGGCTGCGGCAAGGGGCGGCCTCGCACGCTCCTGGGCCGCGATGTTGGCTACAAGATCGATACGTCTCGTAGCACCGTGACGTGGGTCACGTGGGATGCGGGCAATGGGAGGCGAGAATGGCCTGTCGCTGGGGCTGACGCGAAGAGCTTTCAGCCCATGACGCTCCGCTTACCCAACGGGCGACAAGACTTCGGAAGGGACAAAACTCACGTCTATTATGGGGCGAAGCGAATCGACGGTGCCGATCCGAACTCATTTCGCAACTTCGGCGACAGAAACTACCGGGATGATGAGTCAGTCTTCCTATGGGTCAATTACGAAATTACACAGATCCCAGAATCTGACCCTGAAACGTTTGAGGTACTGAACGTTGTCTGGTCGAAAGATGCGAAGCGCGTATTTTTCGAGAACCGCGGATTTACCCCGCGTGACATGGCTTCGTTTGAGCTTCTCGAGGGCCTCTGGGCGAGGGACCGAATTGCAATCTACTACGGCAATCGTGAAATCCCCCAAGCCCACCGAGACACGTTTGAGGTGCTGGTTCCGGGGAGAAGCTTTGGTATAGATCAAGATCATGTTTTCTGGCAGGGGCGGTTAGTCGATGGTGCCGACCCCAAGACGTTCGTAGGCACAAGCCTGAATGAGGGGCACGATCACAAGACAAACTTCTATTTCATCTTGAAGGATGAGCGAAACTATGGCCCGGAGTTTCGCGATAAAGAACAGCTCGAGATCATCAGGCGCCCAGTTGAAGAAGCCCGGGCAGGCGAAAAGCCATAACCAAGCCTTGCAGCAGAATCGCGATGACGTCCTGCGGAGTTGAGGATCTATTGGCTGCGATCTGCTGAAGGCAGCCGTTCGCCAATATGAATCAGGAAGCCGGTTCTGATGGCGATTCCCGACTTTCGTGACGACGGCCGGT
>RGVZ01000328.1 GCA_010029825.1 bacterium
CGCCCGCCTGCGCGTTGCAGGGGTCGTGAATTGTTGATGACAAGGCGCACGGCTTTCTCGATGTCGCGCGAAGAGGCCTCGATGGCTGTCGTGAAGACGTACCACTGGACGTTGCCTGTGCACGGAGGCGCGGTCAGGGATCCTTTGTAGTGAAAATAAGTGCGTTTTTTCGGAAGGATCCGCGGCAGCTCGAATCCCGCCAGTTCGCGACGGTCTCCGTCGCCCCGTGGCAGCGACGCCATCAACAATTCGAGGTCCTCGTTGCGTCCGCCGGCCGCGACGAAGATGCCGATCACGGCAAGGTCGCCCGCGGCGGAGCGGTGGTTGAGCTGGATCTCCATCTCGTAAGGGACGCTTTGCAGCTCATGCTCGCTGGGCGTGTGGAGGCTGATGGAATGCAGGTTGTAACGGTCGCCCTCGATCTCGACGAAATTTCCGTCAGACACGGTGGCGAGGATTTCCTGGCCGCGCAACGTCGTGGTCAGGTTCGCGTTCCGGTAGTGGAACGCAAGCGGTTTCAATTTGGGGTCAAGGCGCGTGTTGTCGAGATCGACCGGGGATTGTCCCTTGACGGACCCGCATTCGAGATATTCCGGATCGAGCCGGCTCCAGAATCGCGGGCCGGTGGAGCCTTGATAGGTCCAGGCGGCAGGCAAGCTGGCGTTGATCTTTCCTGGTTTATCTTCTGGAGGATGTTCCTCCTTGTGATCCATGTGATCCTCATGATGCTCCGCAGCTGGCTCTGCACTTGCGGCAGGCGATGGCGAAGGTTCCGTCCCGGCGGCGATCATGGCCTCGTATTTCGACCCGGATGCTTGCGTCGCCCACCAGTAGAACCCGGAGCCGCCGATCGACGCGATCAGGAGGGCGAGCATCCAGGCGAGGCCTTGGTCCATTTTCATGGCGTCTCCAGTGCGACTTGTTCGGTGAGCGCGCTCGCATCTTGACTATTTTACTTTCTCACGAGAAGCGGCTCAACCCGTCCCCGTCCCTGGGGCGGCAGAGCGACGACAACCCAGGTGCCAGTCCCGACGTTGGCGATGCTGGTTGATTTGCTGGTCGCGCCGGCGGCCAGCGACACGGATGTGGATTTGCACGTACCAAGGCGTCCGGTCGTTGCCGCGACCGGGCACATCCGCAGGTTGATGGATTCGGAGACATTCGCCGTGTTGGCGCGCGTCAGGACCAGGTTCTCGGTCGTGTTGCTCGGGCCATTGGGCGTGGCCCTCGTGATCGTGCCCCAAGTCGTGAACGGTTCCACTTGCGGTCCGCCGGTGATTTTCAACCAGCGAAGGATGGTTGGCGTGGTCTGGACCAGGTCAAACGCGTCTTTGCCCCGGAGGCAAAGCGTCCGGTAACCATCGGGATTCGTGTCATTGAAGCGCAGCGGGTTGGGACCTGATCCGGCGCGGGCGGGGTTGAAAGCGCCGTAGGCGGCCGCCGCGCAATTTGAGGTCTGCGAGTTGAGCAGCGCGTATTGCCACGCGGTGACCCGGTCGCCTCCGGTGACAAGGCTCCAGCTGTTTTTTCCCGTCGGCGAGAAAGGCGCGCCGGAAATCACTTGCAGGACCGGTGGCGCGGGCGGAACCACCGTCCACCGGTACGCGGTCGGCGTGGCCTGCACATTGCCGGCAGCGTCTCGCCCGCGGACGCACATCAATTTCGCCCCGGGTTGTCCGGCATTCACGGAAACGGAATCGGCCACGGGCGCGAAGGAACTCCATGCGGGATTGCCGCATGCGGCAGCACCGTCAAGAAATGCCCACTGGTACGCGGTGACATCCGCGCCGTCGATGGCAAACTCGCTCGCGGGGTTTGATGTTCGCGATGGAGGATTCCTCGTGAACAACGCGACCGGGGGCACCGTGTCTTTCAGCCACGTGAATGTCGTCGGAGTTGACTGGTCGTTGCCGGCGGCGTCCGTGAAAGAAGCGCAGATCGTATAATTACCGTCGCTGACGGGCAGGTTCGCGGTGATCGAATCGGTCATTTCATGGCGCGGGGCGCGCATCAAGTTGGTGACGTCGCAGGTTGTCCCCGCGGTGACCAGGTAACGGTACGTCCCGGCCTCGGCAGCGCTGACGGAAACGCGCAGGGTGGACGCGGACGAAATCGCGGGAGGCAGCCCGGCGAAAGTCAGGGCGGCAGCCTGGGTGTCTTGCGTCCAGGTCGATGTCGTGGGCGGCGTGGATTCGTTGCCCGCGGCGTCACGGCCAATGACGCAGAGAAGACGCTGGCCCTCGCCGCCGGGGATGATTCCGAGCGTGACCGGGGTCGAGGCGGAGATATCGGGTGACCATGAAGTGCAGTCGGCGATGGTTTTTCCCGTGGCGTATCGCCAGGTGACAACGCCCGTTCCGCCCACAGTCACGATTCCGGTGGGCGATTTGCTGGTGATCATGGGACGGCTGATGAGACTGCCGGAAAGTTCCGGCACTGGTGGCACCGTGTCGCGGACCCATGAGAGCGCGGCCGGTGACGCAGACATGTTGCCTGCGCGGTCCCTGGCGGCGGCGCAAACGGTCCACCGTCCGTCCGCGTTCGCAACGATATCCACTGTGCCTGGCGCGAAGGCGCAGGATCCGTATGCTGTCCAGTCGCGGGGACAGGTCGTGGTGTCGCGCAAGACCGTGAATCCGCAGATGTTCGATTGGGCGCGATCTGTGGTCAGGGAAATCCGGATCGAATGGTTGGTCAAGTTATTGACGGGTGCGACGGTCGGTTCGATCGTGACATCGGGACCATGAAAGTCGGCGCGCCAGGTCAAAGCGAGTGGCGATTCCTGGACATTGCCCACGTCGTCACGTCCGCGCACGCACAGGACGACATCGCTGTCGTTTCCCTGGAGGAACGTGAAGACATCGATGATTGTGGACTGGCCGGTCGGGATCCAACTGGACCAGGACAGGTCGGTGGCCGCGCAGGCATCGGTGGCGGATTGGAGGCGCGCGAGGGCTGTGCTGTACGATGTGGGATTGCCGCGGTCGCCGGCGTTGACTGTGAGATTGAACGAACGGGTGTTGGATTCGCCGGTGGGTTGGCCAGTCGCGACGACGCGGATTTCGGGGGATTTCAGGCGCCATCCGGCCCACGCGGTGATGGAACCTTTGAACCCCGGCACGTTCGCGCGGACACAGAGCCATTTGCGTGCCGATGTATCCTGCGCCAGACGCAACGGGGTCGCGAAGGGAACGGACGGCACGGGGTTCGGGTAGATGCTGTCGTCGGAGCAGTCAATGCCGGTCGCGTCGGGAGTCTGCGCGAACGCGGACGTGTAAGTGGTGCCTTGCGGGGCGGCGATCGAGATGTCGATGTCCGCGGGGTCTGAGAACTCCTGCGGTACGCCGGCCAGCGTCACGAAGGAGTCGTTGATCATGACCGTGATGTCGTCAACGAGCCAGCCTTGATACTCGACCGATCCGTCGCTGGTGAGTTCAAAGTGGATCTGGATGGATTGCTGGCCACGCCTCGATGCCTCGAAGATGAAAGACGTCAGGTCCACCGACCGGTATTCCCAGTCGCTTGAGCCAGTCACGGAA
>RGVZ01000329.1 GCA_010029825.1 bacterium
TCTGGATTCCCGAGGACAACGCGGCCCAGCGTCGCGAGGAGGTGCCGTACGTCCTCTGGGCCAGGGATGCCGCCCGGTCGGGCCTGACGCTGACACCGGGCGACACTTGCGACTACGACTTCATCAAGCGAGACATCCTGGCGTTCGCGAAGACGCATCAGGTCGCCAAGATCGCGACCGACCCTCACAACGCGCACCACCTTCAGCAGCAACTTCAGGCCGAGGGCCTCAACGTGTTAGGCTTCTCGCAGACGTTCCAGTCCCTCAATGGCCCTACGAAGTTGATGGACACCCTCATTGCGCAGGGGCGCCTACGGACTTCGGACAATCCGATCCTCAACAGCCACGCCTCGAACTGCGTCGTGCGAACGAACAGTGAGGGGTACATCAAGATTCAGAAGCCGTCGCCCATGAGCCCAGCCAGAGTTGACGGAATGGTCGCCCTCTCGATGGCCCTGGCTCTGGCGAGCGACGCCGACGCCGGCACCAAGATGCCCGATCCGGAGATCATCGTCCTATGAGCGAGGAGCGGGTTCTGTCCGACATTGTCTGGACACCGGAACGTGGGGCCGAGACGCCCGAGATTCGCAGCGTCGCCTGGAACAACTTCCTACTCTCGGACGAGATGTTCCTGGGTCGGTCTCGCACGGCGGCCGAGATTCGCATCACTCCTGACACGGCCCTGGCATCGACGGTGGTGCTGGCTTGCTGCCGGATTTTGGCGGAAACGATCTCAAGTCTTCCGATCAGCGTGATGCGGCGGAAGCCCGGCGGCGGAGCCGAGGTCGCGTCGGACATCCCGCTGCACAAGGTCTTGTCGTTCGCGCCGAACGAGTGGCAGACAAAGTTCGAGTTCTTCGAGCAGATGGTGATGAACCTGACGCTCTGGGGCAACTCGTACAGCCTGATTCGGTCGGGCCGCTACGGAGCGGTGTCGGCTCTCGACAACCTTCACCCCTCGCGGATGGACGTCGAGCGTCTGGAGAACGGGCGACTGCGGTACACCTACACGAATCCCGAGACGGGACGCATGGAGCGGTACACGCAGGATCAGATCATGCACATCCGCTGGACGGCGGAGCCCGATGGCATCAAGGGCATGGTGCCGATCGAGGTGGCCCGCGAGGCGATCGCCCTCGCCAGGGCCTGCGAGATTCACGCGTCGAAATACTGGGCGAACTCGGCCCGCCCAGGCGTGGTTCTTCAGACCGAGAGTTCGCTCTCGCCCGAGGCCGCCGAGCGGCTGCGGGACAACTGGGAGAGATTGCATCGCGGCAGCGACCGCGCTCACCGAACCGCGATCCTCACCAACGGGCTCCGCGTCGAGCAGATCGGCTACAACGCCGAGCAGAGCCAGTTCGAGTCAACACGCCGCTTTCAGTCCGAGGAGATCGCGCGAGTCTACCGGTTGCCTCTGTCGCTTGTGCAAGGCCAGAGCAGCGGCAACATGGAGTCGAGCGGACGAGAGTTCGTCACCTACACGCTGGTTCCGTGGCTGAGTCGGATCGAGGGCGGAATCAGTCGATCGCTGATCTACAACGACGACGTGTTCTTCGCCCAGTTCGACGCGAAGGCCCTGATGCGGGCGGACGGCAACAGCCGCGCGGGCTTCTACTCGACCATGCAGAACCTGGGCATCTACTCGATCAACGACAGCCGCAAGGACGAAGGCCTGCCGCCGATCGAGCATGGAGACAAGCACTTCGTCGCCATGAACATGATTCCGCTGGAGCAGGCCGTGAAGGGGCCGCAGCAGCAAGACCCGATGGCAGCGATGATGGGCGCGGCTGCCGGCGGCCCGCCACCCGAGATGCCCGGCTCCAAGCCGAGTCTGCCCGGAGTCAAGGACGGCCACGCGCCGCCCGAGGCTCCGAAGGGCAACCCGTCCGAGAAGAAGCCAGGGCCGCAGTTTGCCGAGGGAGACATCGTCACCTGGGGCGACGGCAAGATCGGCGAACTCAAGCACGTCATGGATCAAGGCACTCTCGACCTCAAGAGTGGCGAGAAGGTGGAGGTGCAGCCGGGCGAGCCCGTGGCTCTCGTCGTCGATCCCAAGAGCGGCGAAGAGTTTGCAGTCAAGGCGGCCGAACTTCAGCCAGCGAAGAAGGCCGAGGCCGTCGAGCAGCGGAGGCTCTCGCCCCAGAACCAGGCGCTCTACGACGCCCAGGAGGAGATCGTCCAGGACAAGGGCCGCTGGTCGCAGGCGGACTCGCACTACCAGGAGCGAAACCCGTTCGCGTCGCGGGGCATCCTGTGTCGCAACTGCGTCTACTACGAAGAGGGCGGCTCTTGCGAGATCGTCAAGGGCTCGATCCGCCCCGACGCGATCTGCAAACTGTGGATCATCCCCGAGGAGCGGCTCTCGATTCCGGAGCAGCGGGAGAATGAGCCCGAGACCCGCGACGACTGCGGGCGGCAGAAGGGAGGCTTGTTCGGGCCAAAAAATCAGTGCCAGGAAGGTGCCGGGCAGGGCAGCGGCGACGCTTCGCCTGACGACTCCCGCGAGAAGTCTTCGTCACCGGGCGAAGCAGCCGCGACGGCTTTCGCCGGCGCCCCGAAGCCTCCTTCGGTCTCGCCGGTTGACGTGCAGAAACTGCTTGAAAAAATCTCGCAGTCTCCAGACGGATTCACTCTCGATCCGCTGTCTGCCGAGCAGCCGTCTGATGGGGTCATGGTTTCCGAGTTCGCCAATGACTCAAGGAGGTCTGTGAAGATCAGGGCGGGGGAAATAAAGTCTCCGTCGGCGGCCGCCCAACTCGGCCAATGGCTGGCAAACAACAGCGACGTCATCGGATCAGACCCGTCGAGATTCATCGGCGGCTGGAAGACAGGGGACGACTTCTACATTGACATTGCAACTAGGTTCGACGATTCGGATGCCGACAAGGCTCTGGAGGCAGGCCGAAAGGCGGGCCAGTTGGCGGTCTTCAACCTCAAGACTTTCAAGGAGACTTGGGTCAAGTACGAGCCAGACGACGATCGCAAGCCGGCCGACTGGGATGCCGGATTCGCCAGGGCTCGCAAAGACTCGACTGTGAAACAAGTCTACGAGGGCGACTCGACCGACCTACAGGACGAAGACCACGCAGGCGAGTTGGCGAAGCATGGAAAAAAGACAGTTCGTGCGTATGATGGAATGCCGAAGGAGAGCAGATCAGATGGAAGCCGACCAGAAGGTTCAGCGATTCGACATCCCGGCATCCGGCAAGGGGCCGCTGGAGATGTTCCGCGCGATGAGGGCGTACTTCGAGAGGGTCGTCGAGGCCAAGGGGGAGAAACTCGATCCCGCTTGGTACGAGGACGGCCCCGAGGCAATGCCCTGGTTGCACGGCAAGCAAGAGACAGCCTGATCTCCATCGCATCTCGCGCGATGGGCAGCAAGATGCCTCGCGTCGAGGTTCGCGACATCGGCCCTGCGGTCGCGGTCTACGATCACGCGGCCGATGTCCTGCTCGTCTCGCCGGACACGCCACCCGAGATGCCTGTCGGGTTCGCCTCTCAGGTGAACCCCTACCTCCATGAGGCCGCCCACCGGATTC
>RGVZ01000330.1 GCA_010029825.1 bacterium
TACGAGATTAGTTGAAATGTTTAAAGATGGTGTGTCTATAAATTCAACTACATTCGCAACAACAATATCAAACACTACATATAATACTGGAAAAATAGGAGGTTGGGAATTATTCGGTGATCCTAATTTAAATGGAGATACTTCAGGTGTTTTTGTTTATGAAAGAGAATTATCAAATTCTGAAATTTTACAATTTAATTCAAATATTTCAACTGCGCCATATAAAATAGCAATTGGTTATCAAGCTGGTTTTGATTCTCAACAAGGAATAAATTCTATTTCTATTGGTACGTCATCAGGGCAATATCAACAAGGAAGCTATTCTATTGCTCTTGGATATAATGCTGGTCAAACTAATCAAGTCGAAAAATCTATTATAATTAACGCAGATGTAACTGCACCAACCGTTACTAATTCTGGATTATATATAAATCCTATTCGTTTAGATACAACAACTATAAATTATATTGGATATAATACTAACACAAAAGAATTAACATATAATCCTTATGCACCTGCTACCGGTTATAGTGGGTATACGGGTTATAGTGGGTATACGGGGTATACGGGTTATAGTGGGTATACGGGTTATAGTGGGTATACGGGTTATAGTGGGTATACGGGTTATAGTGGGTATACGGGTTATAGTGGATATACGGGTTATAGTGGGTACACAGGGTACACAGGATGGACGGGATGGACAGGTTATAGTGGGTATACGGGTTATAGTGGGTATACGGGGTATAGTGGGTATACGGGGTATAGTGGGTACACAGGTTATAGTGGGTACACAGGTTATAGTGGGTATACGGGTTATAGTGGGTATACGGGTTATAGTGGGTATACGGGTTATAGTGGGTACACAGGGTACACAGGATGGACAGGATGGACAGGTTATAGTGGGTATACGGGGTATAGTGGGTATACGGGGTATAGTGGGTATACGGGGTATAGTGGGTATACGGGGTATAGTGGGTATACGGGTTATAGTGGGTACACAGGGTATAGTGGGTATACAGGGTATACGGGGTATAGTGGGTATACAGGGTATACAGGATATAGTGGGTTTACGGGTTATAGTGGGTATACGGGGTATACAGGATGGACTGGACCAACAGGACCTACCGGACGTCAAGGAACTATAATAGTAGGAAGCGTCCAAGATTCTACAGAATTAAATAATTATGATGTTTCCGGACTAACTTTAGGAGATGGAATAATTCAACAAGACACAGGACGTCTGCAAGTTTTTTATAGTGCGGCAGGTGGAAGTATATCATTTGTAAACACAAATGCAAGTTTATCATTTAGCCCTGGTGTAGCATTATCTAACAGTAATTTTACTGTTGAATTATGGATGAATTTATCATCTGCTTCTTATCCATTATCGATAATTGGAACGACATATGCATCTGTAAATAATCAATTTACGTTATATTTAATTAATAATTCTTTGCTACAATTACAATCTGCTGGAGGTCCATCAGTAATATGGAATATTTCAATTTCTAATAGTACTTGGTATAATTTAGTTATCGTTAGAAATGGAACAAATTTTGCTTGTTGGTTAAATGGTACTAAATTATCTGTATTTGCTAATGATTTTATAGGTCCTGCTTATACATTTAACGAAAATGTTAATTCTATAGGTTATTTAGCAGGTTTTAATAGATTAAAAGGAAAAGTTACAAATGTAAAAATAACAAAAAGTGCTTTATACTCATATTCTGCATCTACGATACCTTTACCTACACAACCTTATTCTTTTTCTCCTGATACCGAATTATTATTAAATGTTTATTCTTCAGGAACTTATATTAGTGATACTTCAGGATTACAAACTATAACCCCGATAGATACTCCGGTATTTTCTTCATCAAATCCTTTTTCTGTTGGAAATGGTGTTTTTAAAGATGTAGGTAAAATAGTTGGTAGTACAGGTTATAGTGGGTATACGGGGTATAGTGGGTATACGGGGTATAGTGGGTACACAGGGTATAGTGGGTACACAGGTTATAGTGGATATACGGGTTATAGTGGGTATACGGGGTATAGTGGATATACGGGGTATAGTGGGTATACGGGGTATAGTGGGTACACAGGTTATAGTGGATATACGGGGTATACAGGATGGACTGGATTTACAGGGTATACGGGGTATACGGGATGGACTGGATGGACAGGTTATAGTGGGTATACGGGTTATAGTGGGTACACAGGATATAGTGGATATACGGGTTATAGTGGGTATACTGGGTATAGTGGGTACACAGGGTATAGTGGGTACACAGGTTATAGTGGGTATACGGGGTATACGGGATGGACTGGATATACGGGGGTGACAGGATTTACGGGGTATAGTGGGTATACGGGTTATAGTGGGTATACGGGATTTACAGGGTATACGGGGTATAGTGGGTATACGGGGTATAGTGGGTATACGGGGTATAGTGGGTACACAGGTTATAGTGGGTACACAGGGTATACGGGATGGACTGGATTCACAGGTTATAGTGGATATACGGGGTATACGGGGTATAGTGGGTATACGGGTTATAGTGGGTATACGGGATATACAGGATGGACTGGATTCACAGGCTACAGTGGGTACACAGGGTTCACAGGATATAGTGGGTATACGGGATATACGGGATGGACGGGATTCACAGGCTATAGTGGATATACGGGTTATAGTGGGTATACAGGTTATAGTGGGTATAGTGGGTATACGGGATATAGTGGGTATACGGGATATAGTGGGTATACGGGGTATAGTGGGTACACAGGTTATAGTGGGTATACGGGGTATACAGGATGGACTGGATATACGGGGGTAACAGGATTTACGGGTTATAGTGGGTATACGGGTTATAGTGGGTATACGGGATTTACAGGGTATACGGGGTATAGTGGGTATACAGGATTTACAGGATATAGTGGTTATACGGGATTTACAGGATATAGTGGTTATACGGGATTTACAGGATATAGTGGGTATACGGGATTTACAGGATATAGTGGGTATACGGGATTTACAGGATATAGTGGGTATACGGGATGGACTGGATATACGGGGGTAACAGGATTTACAGGATATAGTGGGTATACGGGATATACGGGATGGACTGGATTCACAGGGTATAGTGGTTATACGGGTTTTACAGGATACACAGGCTTTACAGGATATAGTGGGTATACGGGATATACGGGATGGACTGGATTCACAGGCTATAGTGGATATACGGGTTATAGTGGGTATACAGGATTTACAGGATATAGTGGTTATACTGGATTTACAGGTTATAGTGGTTATACTGGTTTTACAGGGTACACAGGATGGACGGGATGGACAGGCTATAGTGGATATACGGGGTATAGTGGGTATACGGGGTATAGTGGGTACACAGGTTATAGTGGGTATACGGGTTATAGTGGGTATACCGGATATAGTGGATATACGGGTTATAGTGGGTACACAGGTTATAGTGGGTATACGGGGTATACAGGATGGACTGGATATACGGG
>RGVZ01000034.1 GCA_010029825.1 bacterium
CGGTGAACTTGTGGATCCCGTCGTGATGCCCGAGCACCTCGCCCGAGCGCGAGACGATCTCGCCCGTGCGGCCGAGTTGTTGCGGATAATGTTGCTCGAGGAAATCCGTGTAACGCTTGCCGCTGACAAAACAGATTTCCTGCGATTCGTGCTTGTTTTTCGTGTGCAGGTTGAACTGACCCGCGATGCGGCGGACTTCGTCTTTCGTCAGTTCCGCCAGGGGGAACAACGTCCGGCGCAGCATGTCTGGCTTCAAGTTGAACAGGAAGTAACTCTGGTCCTTGCGCGGATCGTGGCCCCGGTAAAGTTCCGACGGGCGCCCGTCGTCATGATGGACCACGCGAGCATAATGCCCCGTCGCCACCCATTCCGACCCGAGGGCATTGGCCCGGTCGACGAGATGGTCAAACTTGAGCTTGCTGTTGCACATGACGCAAGGATTTGGCGTACGGCCCGCGGCGTATTCCTTCGCGAAATAATCGACGACTCCTGAACGGAATTCCTTCTCGTAGTTGACGACGTAGTGCGGAACGCCGATCTGGTGGGCGGCCAGGCGCGCGTCGTGGACATCCGTCAGGGAACAGCAACTGTCGAAACGCGACTCACCCTCGGAACCGTGATTCCAAAGTTGCATCGTGATGCCGACAACATCAAATCCGCGTTCGGCAAGAATGGCTGCCGCGACGCATGAGTCGACGCCGCCCGACATGGCGACGATGATCCGCGACCCGGGCGCGATCCCGCGGGTCGACTGGGGCAGGCTGTCGATCGTGTTGGTATCTGGATTGGTCTGAACGTGATTCATGACGCGAATCGTTCCCGGCAAAGATTTACGTAATCCGCTAAAAAATAGCTGGCGGATGATATACTTTTTTCATGAAATTTCAATGAAATTCATAGAATTAGGGTGTCCCGGTACCCCGTGGCCGACGGTGTGCTAGACTGGTTTCATGCGTAAATTTTTTCTGACATTTCTGGCACTTGCCTTGGCAGGGGCGATGGGCCTGGCAGGCGGCAAGGTCTGGCTGGAGTCGTGGGCACAGACTCCCGTGCGGGTCTCAACCCCGGTGGATGTCACCCTGGCGCCCGGCACGGGCCTCAAACACCTGGGCAACGCCCTCGAGGCCAAGGGGGTTGTGACCTCGGCCTTCCTGTTCAGCCTCCTTGTCCGCCTGACGGGCAATTTCCAGCATTTCCAGGCCGGACCCTACCGGTTCGAGGGGGACGTCACCCCGGTCCAGGTCGAAACAACGTTTACCGAAGGCAAGATTTTCACTCCCGTGGTCGCCCAATTCACGATCCCGGAAGGTTTCACGATGCGCAAGATCGCCGATCGCATGGCGGCAAACGGCATCGGCACGGCAAAAGGCAACTTGGCGTTGATGCGCAAACCATCGTTCATCAGGACTTTGCCGGGCCTCGCGGCCCTGAAAGCAAAGACTGTCGAGGGTTTTCTCTACCCGGCGACTTACAGCTTCGCGAAAATGCCGACCCCGGAAGACACCATCGGCACCATGATTGCAGAATTCTTCAAACGCTTGCCGGCAGACTACGAGGCAAGGGCCAGCGCGAAAAAACTTGGACTCGTCGAAGCCGTCAACTTCGCCTCGATGATTGAACTGGAAACGTTGCATGAGGACGAGAAGCCCCTCGTCAGCGAAGTCATCTGGAACCGCCTGCGCGATGGCGCGCCTCTGGGGATCGACGCGGCCCTGATCTATGGCATCGAGGATTACGATGGCGATCTGCGCTGGAAAGACCTCGGTGACCGCGGAAATCCGTACAACACTCGCGTCTTCAAGGGACTCCCGCCGACCCCGATCGGCAGCGTCACCGTTTCATCGCTCGAGGCTGTGCTCACCCCGGCAAGAGAAGGCTATTACTACTACGTTTTGATGCCGGGTTCGGATCAGCGCCACCACTTCTCGAGAAGCCTCAAGGAACACAACGAGCACGTTCGTCAACTCGTCAAATCATCACGCAGCGAAAAGGAGGTCCAGAATGGCTCAGAAAAAAGCAAACGCCACAAAAGATAACCGGCAGACCGTCAGGGTGCCGATCCAGCTGCTGGTCGATTACAAGGCCGACGGACACTATCTTTTCGATTTCTGCCGTGACCTTGGTACCGGTGGCGTCTTCATCGAAACCGAATCGCCGCAACCGACTGGCAGTCCGATTGAGTTGACGTTCACGATTCCTGACAGCAAGGAAACCTTGAAGGCCAGGGGAACGGTGATCTGGGTCCAGGGAAAGGTTCCCAGCCGCCCCGACCTGCACCCCGGCATGGGCGTGCAGTTCGCGGAATTCAACGGCGAGCAGCGGCAGATTCTTGAGGATTTCGTGCGCCGTCACCGCGGTGACGCCAAGCCGGGCGACCAGCGGACGGCGTGATCAAATCCAATCAGGCGACACAGCCAGGTTGACTTATTCTTCCCAGCTCGTGGCATAGGCGGCATCCTCATAACCGAGGGCCGCCTTTGTCATGTGGATCGGTCCCCACGTATCGACCATCACGGCCAACTCGTCGGCGGTTTTCGTCCCGACGCTGCCGAAATAGTTGCCAGGTTGCGGTCCGTGACTGAGACCAGCCGGATGATAACTCAGGCTGCGGTTGCTGATCCCCTTGCGCGAAGTGAACTTTCCGTCGACGTAATAGATGATCTCGTCACAGTGCACATTCGCGTGCGGGTACGGGCACGGGATCGCGCCTTCCAGATAGTCCACCATGCGCGGGACAAACGAGCAGACCACGAACTCCTTGCCGCGGAAAGTCGTGTGCAGGTTCGGCGGTAAATGAATCTTCCCGGTCTTGGGCAAGTAATCCAGGATCGAGAAGACCATCGGGTACATGCTGCCGTCCCAGCCGACGACGTTCGCCGGGGACTTTGAGTACCGGTGGTGCGTCAACGACTTGTTGCGCAAGGTCACGCCGTGACGGAACAGTTCCGCCTCGGCTTCCGTCAACAACCGCGCCGGCGAACGGAAATCCCGGTGCGTGTATGGGGCTTCCATGCGCAGCTGCCCGTGCGGATTCCTGAAGTCCCCGGGAATCTCAACAAACGGGTCGCCCTCGACCACAAGGGCCTCGATCTCACCGTCCATCTGCAAGATGTACGGGATCCCGCGCGGGACGAGGAGATAATCGTTCTTCTTGAAAGGCAAAGCGCCGAACTGCGTCAGCAACGTACCGCTGCCCGCGTAAAAGAAATACAACTCGTCGGAGTCACCGTTGGTGAACGACCACGCGTCCTTCACGCCGGGGCCGCACTGACCAGCCTTGCCGCGCACGACGCTGACACGGCAGTTGTTGTTCATGAACAAGGCTGTCCGTCCGGCAAGCAGATTTTCACCGGCAGGCGCGTTCCATGACTGCACGTGGCGACGGGCCAGTGGCTGGGACGATTCATCCATGATCTCGCCCACGAGGCGCTTCAAATTTCCGCCGTGCGACTCAATCTTGAAGACCTCGTTCAACTCGATCGAAGTCGGCGCGTCATACAGGTACAGGATCGAGAAACCGCTGGAAAAACCGTCTCTTGTAAAGACGTACTCGGTGCAAGGATTCTTGCGTCCGGGCGCGGTAAAGACGGTATGTGGCTTGGGGGCGACGACTCCGAGGGTTCTGCGCTCGAGCATGAGGGGACTCCTTCCACTGGACGGCCTGTATCCCGCTAGATTAACGCCCCTCCCCGGCACAGACAAGTGGATGCGCGCCGGTCCCGGGAATGGTAGGATCCCCAAACTTGCGGAAAGCCAAGTCAAACGGGAGCCCATGCCATGTTTGTTGTGTGGAAACGACCAGACGGTTATCACGATGCCACCCCATCCGATTTCCGGATCGCGGAAGTCGGTAGTCGCGCCAGGCTTTGGCTGCACAAAACCGACCACGAATGGTACCCGTTCCGTATCTCAGGTGGCTGGCAGGAGTCAGACGCGACCAGACGACTCAACGAGCTGGTCAACCTGACTGGAAGGCCCGTCCACGACTGGATGGATTTCCTCGTCAACGCGTTTCACCACTCCCTGACGGACGATCCGCGCGCGTTCCTTGCAGACCAGGTGAAATGGCTGGGTGACCTCAAAGGCCACTTGAAAGGCGACACATGGGAAGTCGAAATCATGGAACAAGTTCTTGAGGAAGTGTGCGGCCGCCTTCGCGCGATGGAGAAGGACTTTGTCGCGGGCGCGGGGAAGTAATCCGGGCAATGCAATCGTCGGCAAGACCATCCCCGGTCGCGTCCATCATGAGATTCCTGGTGCTGTCCGTCGTCTCGGCGGGACTGATCGTGGCCTGTGGGCACGACGTGCCCTCCCGCCTGGCCGGAGTGGTTGACTCCTCCAAGAGCCCGACGCGGATCATGGTTTTCGGCGGCAACCGCAGCTGCAAGCCTGACGGCCACAACAAGTTGTCCCCCCTGACGACTGACCTGGCCCGCAATATCACCGGAATGATCAACCGGATGCGGGCCAGCGGCGCAGATTTGGAAATCATGTTGGCTTGCTTCACCGGACCCGGCGAAGTCCTGCTGAGCTACAACTTCTCCCATGAACTTGAAACGGAAACCCCCGAAGGCCTTGTCGCGCGTGGTGTAAAATACGCCGATCCTGACGCGCGCCTGATCCTCATCGGGCATTCCTACGGCGGATGGACAGCGATGACGGTCGCGGAAGAAGTCGCAAGAAAATCCGCGCGAAGTGGATCCGTCGTGGCAGGCCTCGTGACAATCGACCCCATCAGTCGCAAAAATTGCACTTACACCTCGTGGAGCAATTGCGTGACAGCGCCCGCGGACTTCACGGAGGAAAGGCTTGAATTCCTGAGACACGCGTCGAAGTACTGGGCAAACTTCTTTCAGCGCAAGACGCCGTGGCTTCACTCAAGCCGGATCTCCCAGGCGCATTTCAACAAGGAACTCGACGCGACGCATTTCAACATCGACATGCACCAGCATCTCTGGCGTCACGTTGAGTTGTTGCTTCATGACCGCTTGACGCCCTGAACCCCTGAGCGAAATCCCCTCAGCGACCGAGGCGCTTTCGCAACGCGGCTCCCGCGGCCTCATGACCGGGCTTGCCCAGGAGCGCGAAAAGATTGCGTTTGTAGTCCTCGACGCCCGGCTGGTCGAATGGATTCACACCGAGCAGCAGCGCGCTTATGCCGCACACCGTCTCATGAAACGCGAACAGGGCACCCAGGTGATATTCATCAAGGCGAGGCGCCCTCACCTCGAACACGGGGACATTGCCGTCCGCGTGCGCCAATTGGGCTGACTGCGTCACCGTCATGTTCAGGTCATCGATATGCCGCCCCTCAAGATACCCGAGCTCATCGGAGTTTGCGTTTTGAGCGGGCACCGCCAGTCGGCGCTCGACCGTGTCCTGGGCCAGGGGAGCCAGCGGTACGACGGCTTTCTCAAAGACAAGGAAAGTCTCGATCAAGTTGCGGACGCCGTCCTGCAGGTACTGGCCCATGCTGTGCAGGTCCGTCGTTGACAAGAAACCTGCCGGGAAAATCCCCAGTCCGCCCTTGCCCTCGGACTCCCCGAACAGCTGCTTCCACCACTCCACATACCCGGAAAGTCGCGGGTCAGCGACACTCAGCACCTCAATACGCTTGCCAGCGTCCCATGCCGCCTTGCGCAAACACGCATACTCAACGGCAGCGGCGCCCGCGCCGGCCGGAGTTGCCTCGCGCAGGCCCGCGAACACCGAATCGGCTCCTTCCATCATGGCCCGCACGTCGAATCCGGCGAGAGCAAGGGGCAGGGTACCAACTGGAGTCAGGACCGAGAACCGGCCGCCGATGTCATCCGGAATCTCAAAAGCACGGTACGACTTCTCCCGCGCCAGGGCGCGCAACGCGCCTTTTTTCGCGTCCGTCGTCACGACAATGCGCCGGGCTGCCTCACGCTCGCCAAAGCGCTTCTCCAGGTAACTCCTGAGGACGCGAAACGCCACGGCCGGTTCCGTCGTCGTGCCTGACTTCGAGATCACGTTGACAACCGGCTGGCGCCGGTCACAAAGATCCAGCAACTCCAGCAGGCTGTTCTCGCTGAGGTTGTGCCCGGCGAAAACAACCGGAATACGCGAGGACCGGGGCATGGCGTGCGCGAACGCGTGGCTGAGCGCCTCGGATACCGCGCGGGCTCCCGCGTATGAGCCACCGATCCCCGTCACAATCACAAGATCAAAGAACGTGTCGTTCTTGCGAACGAATTGTTCGACGGAGTCAAGGACAGGCCAGCCACGACGGGCCGGGTAATCAAACCAGCCCGTCCACTCCCCACCCGCGGACCGGCCCGTCCGCAAGGCATCAAGACACCCGATGGCCGTTGGCTGCATCGCGGCCGCGGCGGATCTCAACTCATCAGAAACAAACCTGCACTCAAATTGAACCGATTTTCGCATGATTCTTCCTGCCGCGTGGTTCGGGGTGCCAGGTTTTTACCACATGAGGCTTGAGCCTGGCGATAGCCGCCTCAGGTCCCTGGATGTGAAAACGGGCCACTCCCTCGGTCGCGTAGTCGGATGCCAGGACCATGCACGAATTGAACATCAACCTGATCACGTCTACCTTTTCCGCAGGGATTTCCACGTCCGCGCAGATGAACGCGTCCGCGAAGACCGCGTAAACATGGTCGCGCAGCCGGACGATGTCTTCATCGTTGAGGGCCGAGATCGCGATGCTGCGCGGATGCGCGCCACGCATGATCCGCGGCAGGAACTTGTCCTCGACACTGTCGATCTTGTTGAACACCGTGATGACAGGGACCTCGTCGGCGCCGATCTCACGCAGCACCTTGCGGGTCGCGTCCATCTGCGCCTGATAATTCGGATGGGACAAGTCCACCACGTGCAGGAGCAAGTCCGCGTCGATGACTTCCTCGAGGGTCGACTTGAAAGACTCGATCAGGCTGTGCGGCAGGTTGCGGATGAACCCGACCGTGTCACTCAAAAGGATTTTCGGACGCGTCGCCGGGTCCAGTACGCGCACGTTGGCGTCGAGAGTCACGAACAACGCGTTCTTGGCCTGGAACTTCGCGTGGGTCAGCGCGTTCATGACCGTCGTCTTGCCACTGTTGGTGTATCCCACCAGGGCGACCTTGAGCTCATTCCGGCGCGACTTGCGCTGCGTGGCCTTTTCACGCGCGATGTTCTTGAGCTGCGCTTTCAGTCGCGCGATCCGCTCGCGCGCGCGCCGGCGGTCAACCTCGATCTGCTTCTCGCCCATCCCGCGCGACGCCACACCACCACCACGCTGGCGATGCAAATGGGTCCAGGCGCCGGACAAACGGGGCAAGAGGTACTCAAGGCGCGCGATCTCGACCTGCGTCTTGGCCTCGTTGGTGCGCGCGTGCCTCGCGAAGATATCAAGGATGACGCCGGAACGGTCTGTCACCTGGCAACCGGTGATTTCCTCGAGATTGCGGATCTGCGGGGGAGACAATGGACGGTCAACGACCACCAGGCGCGCGCCGCAGGACCGGGCCAGGTCGCGCAGTTCCTCGACCTTGCCAGTACCCAGCATGCAACTTGGACTGAGTTTGGAGCGTTTCTGGACGATACGACCGGCAACAGGAATCCCCAGAGTCGAGAGCAGCGCGACCAGTTCAGCGAGGTCGTCCGCGACAATGGCGGGATTGTCTTCCGGGAGTTGGACACCAACGACGATTGCGGTTGTGCCTGGGGCGAATTCCTGGAAATTTTGCACTCTTTGTTCAGTCCTCCATGGTTCAAGAAAGCGCGAGGGAAATCAGCGGTTCGTCCCGCGCGTCGGCCTTTGGTCAAGCGATTCCCGCGGCGCTGGCGCGCCACCAATGATCCGGTCCCCTGCCGACTTCAGTTCGCGGGATGTCACCAGCAAATTGAAGAGGTCGTCGGTCAGGTCTTGAAACGCTTCGGGGGTCAGGATCATGCCAAACCTGGAAGGCTGGGTGTGATTGCGCAGGATTTCCTCTATCGCGACACGCGTCACGCTCTCGAACAGTCCAGCCATGAACAGCCTCCTGACGGCGGTGGTTTCCGGATACCCGGTTATCCTACCATCTTTGAGCCGTCACCGTCAGCCGCGGCCGACGCCCGGACCGCCCGCTGGCGCATCATGGCCACGTAATACCTGGGCAGGGCATCCACCGGCAATCGCGCCGAGAGGATCTCATGCAGTTCCGCGGCGCGCTCGACAGTGAGCATTTCATCAAAGGGCCTCGTGCCGGACCGGGCACTGATGGACTGAGGCTGGCTCACTGGCGCGCCGTCCAGTTTCGACGTGTCATAACTGACAACAAGAACCTGCTGCTCACCCATGTTCGACTCGACGTCCCAGTAACGCAATTCCCGCCCGCCCGCCAGAGTCATGAGACTCTCATTGCCCGGCGCGACCCGGTTGGATCCGTTGACGACCACCGGCCTGGCGACACCGAAATGTCCACTCTGGATCGTATTCCGTGTCCGCGAGATCATCGAGAAACTCAGGTTGATCCGTTCCAGTTGCTGAAAGGTCCGGTCCGACTGCAGGAACCTGGCAAGCCCACTCCGGATTTCATGTGGCTCGATCTCACGACCGGCATCAGACAGCATGGTCGTCCGCAGGGCGAACAGGAAATGCCACAAATTCGCCCCGAACTTCGCGCGGATCGCCTCTTGGCCCTCGCACGAAAGGTAGAACAGCACTTGCCGGTCCTCCCCGAAATTAAGGCCCAGATACCAACCTGTCTCGCGCTGCGCACGCATGTTGCCGAAATCCCATGAGCGCAACCAGGGTTGTCCCTCGATGTGAAAGACACCACTGCGGTAAGCCGTCGCACGGTCACGTTTCTCGATGACCATCGTCAACTGCGCGCCCACGCCGTCCAATGCCTGCCGAACCGCGCTGGAGTCCTCATGCGCGAGGGCGCCACTGTCCTCGATGAACAACAGACCGACATTGTCATCACCCCAGCGCAGCGGCACAACCGCGCCCAGTCCCGGCGTGGCCGCGGGCCGCGATCGCGGCGGCGTCCGGGCGTCGTCGCCGTCCAGTGGGACGGGCGCCATGGTCTTGATGTCTTCCTCAGGGACCGGCACCGACGTGTCACCGGAGAGGGGCATCATGCCCGTCGCTGGCTGGCTGCGCGACATCCACGGAGCGTCGTGAAGTGGCAGGAACAGAGTGGACCGGATCTGCGAGTATGGTTGCAGGTAACTTGCGATGGCCATCCAGTCCTGCCCGGCAGGCCGTGAGCCCGCATGGCGCAGTCCTTGTCCGTTCTCCGCCCGTCGCAACAGGAACACCCGGCTGCCGCCAAAGCTCCTCGCGATAAAGGCGAGGCAGTCATCGATTTCCGCGGTCTGGTCCATGCGCCGCATTTCATTGGCCGAAACCATGCGCAACATCCCCAGTTCGAGCGGATGGATCTTTCCGGTGCCCCACGCGCCGCGGGCGTTGTTGCGCGTCGCGGCGGCAATGGCTACTGAATCGGCGGCCATGGCCCTGTTGACCTCGCCACCAAACACGATGGAACCACCTGATGCATTGCCACCCGCGGAGGACGGGACCGGCCCAGGGGACGGGATTCCGCCGCCCCTCGCGATGACCTCCGAAAGAGCCTTGACCCCACCTTTGGCGGCAAGGATCCACGCGCGGCGCAAATAATCCATGCGCGGTTTGAGCCCACGCTCGCTCAGGTGCATGCCGAACCAATAGTAACCAAGCACCTGCACCAGGTTGTCACCGGCCAGCTTTGCCTGGCGCAGGCCGCGATCGTACAAGGAACGCGCGACATCTTCTTGTCCGAGCATTTCAGCGGCACGCGCCCGGACAAGAAGCGGCACGGAACGGTCCGGTTCCCGCACGGCCCTGACCACCTTGATCAGTTCTCTCAAGGCCATCCGCATCTGCGGAGCGGGCATGATGTCACTGCCGGACTCGCGGCGGTAAAGGACCGGAAAGACCACAAGGAACAGGGCGAGGCAGTCTTCCTCAAACGGCCACAGGAACTCGGACTTGCGGACGGCTGGAAAGGCGTCGAATACGCGGCTGTATGCCTTGCCCGACTTTTCAAGCTCGCCGCGCGCGAACGCGACCATCGCGATGACGGACAGCGTGAACAGGTCGTCCATGCGCCCGCCCTCGACACGGCGATGTTTGAGATAGCTTTCCGCGAAATTGACGATCTCGTCACGCGAATCCCTGATCAGGAACGCGAAGGAGGAGATCATGACCGACCGTGAACTTACCGGGCTGCGCAGGGCGCGGTACTCCGGTAACTCGACGCTGAGTGCTTTCATCCGGTCAAAATTCAGGCGATGCAGCTCCCGGTGCAACTGGAATGACACGGAGACCCCATGGGCAAGACGGTCATGATCGGGCTTCAGGTTGGCGACGACCATGCGCAAGTGATCGCTCATCTCGTCATGGCGGGCGCGCAAGTAATCCGCGCTCAAGACGCGCAGAAGCGAGGCGTATGCGAACTCGTGCCGGCTGCCGGCAGCCTTGGCGATATCCATCACGAGGTCAAAATCACGGAACGCCGCACTGAAATGCCCGCGGCAGGCCATCAACGCCGCGCGCTCCGCGACGATGCGCATGGTGGCGGCAGGACCGGCATTGCTGCCCAGCGCGGCGGAATACGCCTGGTCGTGCGCGAGAAAGGCCCGGGTCCGGTCCCGGTACATGAGGACGTGGGACGCGCTCCGCAGGATGTCCACCACCGGAGCCCGGTCCATGCCAATTCCACGCCCTTCTCGATTCTTGCTGAATGCCTGTCGCAACATCCGCCACGAGCGGCTCCAGCGCCGGTCCACGATGTTGCCATCCAGCCATAAGCGGGTGAACGCCTTGATCCGGTTCCAGAGAGTCGCCGGAGTCAGCGCTGCCCCGATCCTCGCCAGGGAATCCTCCGCCAGCTTGAGTGACTCCGAGAAGACACCAAGGGATCCGTAAAACCGGATCACCTTGATCGCGAGCGATATCCGGTTGCCGTCAGGCATCGACTTTGCCATCAACGACCGGTAGCGGCGCATGGCCTCGGATGTCCGTCTCTGCGCGGCGGCAAGATCCGCCAGGACCTCGCCCACGCGCAGCTGTTCACTCATCTCGAAAGCGCCGGGACCGGCACGATGCATGATGCGGTCCGCGCTCTTGAAATAGGTTTCCGCGGTCTGCCATGAATTTGAGTGCAGGGCCGACTCCCCAGCCCCCAGGTTGTACTTGATCGCCTTGCGCATCAGTTCGCGAATCTGCGCGTCGTCGCCCGCGATCTCGGCGCTGCCATCAAGGGCGCGATTGAAGTGTTGAGCCAGGGCGAAGATCATTTTGCCGGACGGCGACCTGACAGCGGATTCAATCCGCCGGGCAATCCTCAAGTGCAGTTCCGCGCGCCGCTGGGCGGGGATCGAACCATAAATGTCCTCACGCGCACGGGAGTGCACGAACGCGTAAGTTTTTCCGAGGGACTTGTTTTCGTCCTCGCCTGAACCGCGCACGATGATGCCTTCGTCGACGGCGCGCTGAAGTGCCTGGACGAGAGCCGCTCCGGGCTCCCCGTCTCCTTCTCCGCGAAGGATCTCGAACTGGAATGTCATCCCGGCGACGGCAGCGGCATCGAGGACCCGCCGGTCGGACTCCTTGAACTCCTGCAGTCTGCCGAGGACAAGGTCCACCGAGTCGACCTTGGGAGGATCGTTCGCGAGGCGCTCAAGGTCAACGGACCAGATGCCGCCCTTGACCATGCGCAAGTGTCCGTTCGCGACCAGAACCCGGAGCAATTCCGAAATGTGCAGCAGGTTTCCGCCAGTCCTCGCGTACAGCCAGTCAAGGAAGCGCGCCTCGACTTTCGGGTCACCGAGAAATCCGGCGCCGAGCGTGGCCTCCACGAGCGACGCCAGCGACGTCCGGTTGACCGGATTGACATCGACCTCCACGTAACGTCGTTTCAAGCGGGAAAACCGGTTCAAGAATGCCTCGACCTCGCTGCCGGTGGCGACGCTGCCAGACCGGACGGACACAATCAGCAGGAAACGCTGGGAATTCGCGTTCGAGAAAAACTGGTCGATCAACCGCACACTCTTGTCGTCGGCCCATTGCAAGTCATCGAAAATGAAGACAAAGGGAGTCGCGTCCGAAGCAAGGCAGCGCGTGAAGTCGCTGAATACTTTCGCGAAGGCCTTGAAGCCTTCCTCGTCGGGACCGAATATCACTTCTGGCTCTGGAATTTCGGCAACAAAAGGCAGCAATCCCGGCACAACCTGGGCCACTTGATGCGCAAGGGGACCAAGGAGCGTCTTTACTTTCTCCTGGAACTCCGATGCCTCTGCCGACTTTGACCGCGACAGGCGCAACAAATACTCGTTGAACGCGTTCGCGAGCGCGTTGAAGGGCAAGGCCGACTCATGGCTTGAGAACCGCCCGGAGACAAACCGGATCTGGCGCTTGACGAGTTCATCCCGGAACTCCCCGATGATGCGCGATTTCCCTGAACCCGCCGGACCCTTGATGACCGTCATGCGGCTGCGACCCTGGGCGCTGGCGACGCCTTCGTAATTCTGCTGCAGGACCGCCATCTCCGCGACGCGCCCGCTGAACTTCATCGGCTTTGACAGGATCTCGATCTGGTCATATCGACCCAGCGGCAAGGCGTCGAGCGACACATTGCCCGCCTCATGCAGCGCCTTGGCCCGGGTCAGGTCCGCTTGCAAGCCAAACGCGGACTGGTAGCGCTGGTCCGGATGCTTCGCCAGCAACTTGTGCACGATGGCCTCGATATAAGGAGGCACGTCAGGACATCGGGAACTGAGAGGCTCGGGCGAGGCGAACGCGTGGAGCTTCTCCAGCTTTTCGCGTGAATCGGCGGAGAATGGAGTATGCCCGCTCAGGGCTTCGTATAACACGCAACCGAGCGAATAGAGGTCCACGCGATGATCGACCGGGGCATCAATCATGCGGGTCAATTCCGGCGCCATGTAAAGAGGCGTCCCGGCGATCTCGTCGCCGAGGTCGCCGGCCCGGCGCCCCGGATTTTGTTCCCTGCCAGTGTAAAGCACGGCCTCCGAGAGGCTCGCGACACCGAAGTCGAGGACTTTGACCAGGACCTCGCGTGAATCGCCAAAGGGACGGTCGACGATGATGTTCTGCGGCTTGATGTCGCGGTGGACGATGTTCTTGCGGTGGGTGTAGTCGAGAGCTTGAGCGACCTGGACTCCCAGCTGGAAAAAGAACCGTAAACTCTGCCGGCCGTTGCGACCGATCAGTTCTTTCAAGTTACGGCCGCTGGCGCGTTCCATCACGATGTAGTAACCCGACGGGCTGTTGCCCGGCGCCTCTGCCGCGCGGGATACCGCGTCGTCCGGAGATCCCCCCTCTTTACCAGGATCGCTGGCGGAATCGCCGCCCCCGGAGCCACCCTGCATGAACCCCGCGGACTCAGCGTCCATCAGCCCGAGTTCCAGGAACGAGATGATGCACGGATGGTGCAGGCGACTCATGAGCGCCGCTTCCTTCTGGAAGCGCATGAGGACGTCGGGTCCCATCCGCTTGCTGCGGATCACCTTGATCGCGACCTCGCGCGAAGGGTCCTCAAACGGGATCGCGGCCAGGACAAGCCCCATCCCGCCGGAACCGATAGTTCCCGTGACCAGATAACGGTCCGCGATGCGGGCTCCGATCATTTTTTTCTGGAATCGATCCAACGCCTTGTCCCCGAGGTGTTCCCGAACAGATACCGCCAACCCTGCGGTTCTACTTGGGTTTCGGCTGCACGTTGTAAAGCTTGAAAAAAATCAACGCTGGCCCTGGACATGATCTGGGCGGGTACCGGGCAAGCCTCTGAAATTTAATTGTTTTTGATGCGTAAAAAGGCAAAACTGTCGCAACAGAACTCCGGTTCAACCCCGTCCCGGGACCCCAGTCCGGCACCTAGGAGGCGACACGTGGAATCTTTCATGGCGCAACAGTCCGTGCAGACGCAGCAAGCAAGCGCCTTGTCCGAGTTCCGCCACACGACTACCGGCGTGCGCCACACCAAGATCGTCGGTACCCTGGGACCGGCGTCCTCGAACGAGGAAACCCTGCGCCAACTTGTCCGCGCGGGCCTGAACATCGCCCGCCTCAATTTCTCGCATGGCGACCACGAGACGCATCGCAAGAACGCTGAACTCGTGCGGCGGATTGCCCGCGAGGAAGGTCGCACCGTCGCCATACTCCAGGACCTTCAGGGTCCGAAGATCCGTTGCGGCAAACTGATCGATGGCGCGATGACCATCACCGGCGGGAAGTCCTATATTCTCTCGTTCGGGTCGGAACAAACCGCGCAAGGCGTTATTCCGATCGATTACCGGGAACTTGTAAAGGACGTCTCTGTCGGCCACCGGGTGATGATGGACGATGGCTTGCTGGTCTTCCGTATCGACGAGATTTCCGGTGAGAACGTCCGGGTGACCGCGTTCCCGGACTCGCGCCTGTCCCTGCCGGCGATGACGGAGAAAGACAGCCGTGACTTGCTGTTCGGCATCAGCCTCGGCGTGGATTTTGTCGCCCTGTCATTCGTGCAGTCAGAGAGCGACATCCACCTGATCAAGAAGATGATCAAGGCCCTCGGCGCGGATATTCCGGTGATCGCCAAGATCGAGAAGACTTCTGCGATGCAAGAGATCCGTCAAATCGCGCGCGCTGCCGATGGCCTCATGGTCGCCAGGGGCGACCTTGGCGTCGAGGCCAATGTGGAACGGGTGCCTGGATTCCAGCGCCAGATCCTCGCCGCGGCGGCAGCCGAAGCCAAACCGACGATCATCGCCACGCAGATGCTGGAGTCGATGATCGAGAATCCGCGCGCCACCCTGGCAGAGATCGCTGACGTCGCCAACGGCGTGCTTGACGGCGCCGACTGCTTGATGTTGTCGGGAGAAGTGGCCAGCGGAAAATTCCCGGTGGAATGCGTGCAGACCATGGCGGCCATCATCGATGAAGTCGAACAGTGGACCTTCAGGCGCCCGGTCCGTTACGCAATGGATCTGGACGCGGGTGACGTCCGCTGGGAAGATCACGAGGCCATCGCCCGCGCGGCCTGCGAAGCCGCGGACGCGATCGAGGCCAAACTCATCGTCTGCCTGACGCTGACCGGATCCATCGCGCGCCTGATGGCGCGTTGGCGTCCGCGGACACCGATCGTGGCCATCAGTCCGCGGCGCGACGTGATCGAGAAATTGGCCATCGTCTGGGGCGTTTACGGATTGCAAAGCCCGCTCTTCTACAACACGGACGTGTTGCTTGCGGACTTACCCAACCTTCTGAAGAACCTCGGCCTCGTCAACTCCGGCGAGACGGTGGTCATCACGGCTGGCATTCCGATCAACCAGGTCCGTCCGACCAACATGGTCAAGATCAACCGGATCCCGTAAGTCCATCACCGACACCAGATTCCGCCCGAATTCCTTGCTACGGTAAAGCATTGCGTCCGCGGCGGACAAGGCGCGTGTCAAATCCACAGACGTACCGGGCGCGCGCCAGCTGACACCAAAACTCGCTGTTACCCGAACCACCTTGCCGTGAGACAGGAAAACCTGTCGCGAGATCATCCCGCGGAGCCGGTCGACCATCAAGAGGGCCTCGGTGGGCGACCCTGCGGCAAAAGCCAGGGCAAACTCATCGCCGCCATAGCGCGCCGCGATCACGGGCCTCATGATGGCCCGGCCGGCATTTGCCAGTCCTGGTTCTTTCGACCATTCACGGATCACATCGCCGATCGAACGCAAGACGTCACTGCCGACCAGATGATTGTTCCGGTCGTTGACCAGTTTGAACCAGTCAATATCCATCATCACAACCGCGATCCCGCGGATTCCGTCCTCATGCCCCGCCAGCAACTTGCCGAGGCACGGGCGGAAGGCTCTCATGTTCAGCAGTCCGGTCAACTCGTCATGATCGTTCAACCGTGTGAGTTCCGCGTTTCGCGCGCGAAGTTGCCGCGTCATGACACGAAAGCGCAACGCGTGGGTGACGCGCATCTCAAGTTCTTGCGACGTCCTCGCCGCGATGACCACATCGTCGACACCGGAATCAAGTCCACGCAACATCAAGCCGGACAAGTCTGCGTCAGAAACCCCGTTCAGTTCCCCCGTCACATGGACGATTATCGCTGGCTGGGTGACGCCAGGATCCAGTGATTCGCGCCAAGACTTGACACGCGCGAACCACACGCCCGCGTCATCAATTGAGTCCACCTGCAGCAGCACTGCGTCGGGATGACTCGCCGCGGCGCGGGAAAACAGAGCGGTGGCGCCTCCGTCACGGATCCCGGGCGATCCGTGAATTGTTGCGATCCTCGTCGTGATGTCTGGCTCCAAACTCACCCCGTCAGCCCTCCCGCCGCGGCGCATCCTGTAAGGCGCGGCCAGTTGTCGGACACAGACACCGCCCCCTTTATAGCGAATCCAAACACACAACCATTTCCACTGTCGTTTCGTGCCGTTGGCGGAGCGACCACCACTTCGAAAGGCTTCCGGGTTAAAATAATGACTATGAACCCCTACAATCACAGGGCCATTTGGATCCGGTTGCTGGCGATCGCCGGTTTCGCCATCACACTGATCGTCGTGATTGCCGGTGGCGGCGCGTTTTTTTTCTTGAAGAGCGCCGGGGTCTTCGAGCCCGATGACCAATTGATAGAGAAGATCACCAGCCACCAGACAAGATCAAACACCATCGTCCTCGGGCGCGACGCCAGCAAGATCGGCGAGTTCTACGAGGTCGACCGGCAGTTCGTACCGTACGCGGAATTGCCACGGGAACTGATCAACTCGATCGTCGCGATCGAGGACCGCAACTTCTGGACTCACATCGGGTTCGACCCGAAAGGGATCGTCCGCGCCGCCTCCGCGAACCTCGCGGGCGGACGGACACGGCAAGGCGCGAGTACCATCAGCCAACAGCTCGTGAAGTCATTCATCCTCGGCAACGAGAGAACCCTCGCGCGCAAGGCCCGTGAGATTTTTCTCGCGATCAAACTCGAGCGGCTGATCAGCAAGCAACGCATCATGGAACTTTACGCGAACGAGATGTTCCTCGGCAGCGGTTCCTATGGCGTCGCGGCCGCCGCGAAAAGGTTTTTCAGCAAGAGTCTGGAAGAGCTGCAGCCGCATGAATGCGCCCTCCTTGCCGGGTTGTTCCAGTCACCCTCGGCGTACAACCCCCTGCGTCATCCGGAACGGGCGCGAGCCAGGCAAAGGCAAGTGATCGAGGCGCTGCACCAGAGTGGATTCATCGATCTCGCGACCAGAAACAACATGCTTGAACGGCCGCTGCGCTACAAGCCATGGTCCAGTGACAGCCGCACGGCCCTGGCGCCCTGGTTCCTTGACCACATCCGCGAGGAGGCCACCACGATCACCGGGCGCGACATCCGCGGCGAGGGGCTCGTGATCAAGACGACTTTGGATCCTTCCCTGCAGAACATGGCTGCCATCGCCATCCGCAACGCCAGCCGGAATTTTCACCGGTTCGAGACCGGGGGACGCCTCGAGGCGGCGTTGATCGCCGTGGATCCAACGACAGGCGGAATCCTGGCCATGGTCGGAGGACGGGATTACGCGATGTCCCAGTTCAACCGGGCGATTTCGGCGCGACGCCAGCCCGGGTCAGCGTTCAAGACCTTCGTCTACGCCCACGCCCTCAGCAAAGGCTGGACGTGGGCGGACCGGATGTTCATCGATCCAGTGAAATTTGACGACTACGCCCCCAAAAACCTGACCGACGAGTTTTTTACCGAGACCACCTTGTTGCGCGCCTTCTACCGTTCAGTGAACACACCGGCCGTGGAAGTCGCCTACAAGACAGGACTCGGCAGCCTGATCGATTTCGCGCACAGGCTGGGCGTGAAAAGCCCCCTCAAACGCGAGTTGGGTACCGCGCTCGGCGGATCCGGCACGACCATGCTTGACATGGCATCGGCTTACGCGACCATCGCGAACGCCGGGCAGTATGAAGCCCCCCATTCCATCGCGAGCATCGAGACCGCCTCTGGCGAGATCATCTTCCAGAACGGTCCCGCGAAAAACGACTCCACAGTCATTGACGGAAACGGTGAGGACGAGATCAATTCCGCGAAGCCGCTCGAAACCAAAACCGCCTGGCTGGTCACGGAAGGCCTCCGTTCCGTGATGCGCTACGGCACCGCCAGCGCAGCCGCGTCGATCTCACGGATGGCCGTCGGGAAGACGGGAACCACGAACGAAGGGGTCGACAGCTGGTTTTGCGGCTATACGGCAAGCATTTCCGCATCGGTGTGGGTCGGGCGGGATGACCACACGCCCGTGCACAGGGCGGCCGGCAGCGACCTTGCCCTCCCCGTGTGGAAGGAATTCATCGAGTCATCCCTGGAAATCCCTGAATGGCGCAAATCGTTCAAGAAGCCAGAGGGAATCGTTGACTTGACCATCAATCCGACTTACGGGCGACCTGACCGCAACGGAGTCATGATGTCTTTCATCGAAGGCACGGAACCTGGCGGAGCCGCTACGCTGCGTTCTGGCGAACAGGCCGGTGACCCGGCGCGGAATGATGATTTCCCCGATATCTTCGCGAGGTGAGGCAAGATGATGACAAAAGACCTGACGAAATCGCTCTTGCTCAATCTTGGTTGCGTGGCCTTCTTGATGCCATCCGGCATGGCTGTCGCGCAGGGATTCAACCAATCCAACCCGCGCCGGATACCGGCTCCTGACGACTCACGGAAACCGGGAACCAACGCGACCGGGCAGGTGACGGTCGCGACGACAGGAAAACGGGACAAGTGTCGCGAAGCTTTTTTTCAATACGCGCTGCCGCTCAAGAAAATGGCGGAATATGCCAAGGAGTCGGGCGCGCTCGCCCAGGAGGCCAATGAGGTCCTGGGGCTGGACGCGGATGATTGCCAGCATCCAGCCCGCCGCGTCAGCATGATCAAGCTCCTGACGCGCCTTCTCAACACGCACGAGTCAAAGCTGCTCTTGATTGTCCCGATGGATACAGGCAACAGCAACGCCAACATGGCAACCGCTGCCCTGGAGACCGCGATCAAGGCAGGTATTGGAGGAGATTCCGCGAAGGCGGTGGTCACAGCGCGGGTCCCGCAGCCGGAGGCAGGTCGCCCCCTCACACCTCAAGACATCACGAAGGCGATTGCCGTTCCGTTCTGGGCCGGGAAGCCCACGTTCATTGTTTCAGCGATGCCTCCGGCGGACGAGGCGATCATCTCGAACCTCGCGCGCGAACTTGCCGTACCGGTCGTAAATATCGGCCCAGGTCCCGCAGGGGAGAAAAACATGCCGAAATCAGCCCGCGTATTCCGGATATTCCCCGACCAGAAACTCCTGGCAACGACCCTTGCCCGGACGGCGTGCGAGCGCGGCATCAAGAAAGCCGGCGTGATCAGGCCATCGAGTGCGGAGGCCGGAATATTCGCGAAAAATTTCGAGCAGGCGTTTGCCGGCTGCGGAGGCGTGACCGCGAGCGGCGGCGTCTACACAACGGCCAACTTCGAATCCGTTGACGCCGCGATGAAGGATATCGCACCGGCACTTGCCCCCGGCCACGCGAATGGTCCAGCCCCGGCGCCTGGTCCAGGCAACGTTCCCGTGCGAACGGGTCTGCTGATCCTTGATGACGCGCGGATCGCGCGCCACGTTGCCAAGGTCGCCAGCCTGAACGGGATCGCCAACGCGACGCTGATGGGACATCACCGCTGGCGGTCTGCGACGATTGTCGAGCCATTTGATCCGGCTTTCGAAGGGGCCTTCTTCGTCGACTATCTTGGAACAAGCGTCGGACCAAATGTCGCGATCGGGGCAACCGGGACAAACCAGAGCCAGTTTCCGGACCCGCAGGTCCTGTGGCAAACCGTCTGGAGCGAGACCGGACGGCGCGCTGGCCAACTGGCGGCTGCGACATTCCAGGCGGGATCAGGTTTTCCGCGCAAAAATTTGCACCGGATCATGGTCGGACTCCCGGCCCCGCAAGACCGGTTTTTTACGACAAAGACATTTTTCGGCCCCGACCTGGCGGCATGGTGGCCCGCTTTCGTCTTCAACATCTCGCAAGGAAAAGTCCAGGTCAGGGAAGTTGCCGCATTGAATTGAAACCAAACCTTCGCATCATCGGAGCCAGCAATGAGGCGGCGGGATCCATGCGCGTGACCCATGCGATGGAGTCGCCGTCCGGCGCCGACGCAGGAAGTCGCGACCCGGACTCCTGGATCAGTTGGCTGACACGCGACGCGATGGCATTGCCTGAGTCAATCCACTGGACCGGCCATGGGGCCGCGGCTCGCAATTCATCAAGCAGCAGCGGAAAATGGGTGCAACCGAGCACAATCGTATCGAGCCGCAGGTTTTTCCCGACCTGCGGGTATTCGACAAAAAGAGGCGCGATTTCCGCGTGAATCGCCGCGACAGCGATATCACCTCCCCGCGCCTTTTCCTCGGCCAGTTCCACAAGCCTGGAGCTGCCCGCGCGAACCACGTGGCAGTGACCGGCGAATTGCTGGATCAATTCCTCCACATATTGGCGCCTGATGGTCACAGGAGTTGCCAGCAACCCGATGACTCCCGTCGCCGACTTCGCGGCCGCGGGCTTTATTGCCGGCACAACACCGACGACTGGCAGGGACAAACGGGACCGCAGGAGCGCGAGAGCGACCGTGCTCGCCGTGTTGCAGGCCACAACCAACAGGTCAGGCCTGGCAGCGGCAACAAACCGCGCGCAAACGTCGAGGGTCCGGTTGGCCACCGCCTCGTCTGATTTTGTTCCGTATGGGTGGAACTCGTTGTCCGAGCAATAAGCAAACGAAGCCGAGGGCAATGCCGACCGGACCGCCTGGTAGATGGTCAGTCCTCCGACACCAGAATCAAAAATCCCAATGCGCATCACGGAATTTGTCGTGGAATTTGTCATGAACAGGATATTAACACGAACGCGAAGGCCCTCGCTCGCGATGCTTTGTCAGTGCGCGTGGGCGAGTCGCAAATCCAGCCTGGGATCGTGCTGGTGGATCTTCTTGCGCACGGCGTGCTCGATCATCATCGCGATCCGGTACCGGACCGCCAGCGAGTCTCCGGCGCCTTCGAGATCCCGCGCCCGGAGGATCGCGACGGGCTTTTGCCCGCGCGGCAACGATTGCAGAACCGTCCGTTCGATGGGCTTGCCGTCCATGGTCACGACCTCGATCCCGCCTGCCGGACGCCCCGGGATGAATCGGGATGC
Source organism: bacterium (assembly GCA_010029825.1). Lineage (GTDB taxonomy): Bacteria > Bdellovibrionota_B > Oligoflexia > Oligoflexales > RGVZ01 > RGVZ01. The sequence continues at coordinate 21,209 of RGVZ01000034.1, forward strand.
GTGCACGTAATCCAACTTTTTGTCCGGGTGACGATTGAGGAAAATGACCACGTGATCCGGAAGGACGATCAGGTCGCCTGGCCTGGCCTTGTCCAGACTCCGTCCCACCGGCCGGAACAGCGCGTCGCCACGGACGGAACTTCGAATCAGTGAACGGCTGGTGATGCGTTTCGCCCCGATCCCCGCCGCGCGCATCACCCGGGACACAAAACCAGAACAGTCCACCCCGCACTGAGCGCACGCGGGACACTGCTGGACCCGGCGCTCGGGCGGAACGTGACGCTGCTCGACGCAGCGCTGGCACGCGGCACAAACAACCGGGCTGCTCGTCGTCCGGCCACCCCAGACATAGGCGATCTCATCACGCCGGCTGAGCGCCGTGACGGCATCCAGGAGGGCGACCAGATTCCGTTCCGCCGGGGTGACGGGCACGACCTTCATCACTCGGGTCTCGCCCGGCTTGCCTGACTTGCCGCCAGCTGCGAAGCTGGTTGCAGAGAGGCTGACGAAGGCCGTCAAAGCGATGATGATGGACCGGAGAAAAAACACGAAAACGTTGAGCCTCAAGGGTTTCAAGGTGATTAACCTGACGCGGCCGTAGATAGTCGAATTCACTTTTGATGTCAAACAAATGCAACATGATGAATTAATTAGAAAAACAAGATCGCTCCTGGGAGATGTCCCGATCGTGTCCCGATTTGCCCCGGCGCCGACCGGATACCTGCACCTGGGGCATGTCGTGTCGTGCTTGTACGTTTTCGGCCTGACCCGTGCCCTTGGGGGACAAGTCCTCGTAAGGATTGAGGATCACGACCGGACGCGCGCGCGCCCTGAGTTCGACGAAGCCATCCGGGAGGACCTCGCATGGCTGGGCCTGATCCCGGACCGGTCGCCGTGGAAAGGCCTCGGCGAATTCGACCCGGCACTGCGCCAGAGCCACCGGGCCGACGTCCATGCCGCCCGGTTGGCCGACCTCGCCCGCGGAGGTCTCGTTTACCGGTGCGACTGCCCGCGCAGCTCCATGACCCCGGGCAATGACGGAGAATTGTTCCATCAGGGCTACTGCCAGTCGCGGAAGATCCCCGATGACGTCCCCCACGGCCTGCGCATCCCGATGCCCGACCGCGATATCACGTTCCATGACCTCATCGCGGGGCCTCAGTCCCAAAACCCGTTCCGACAGACCGGCGACTTGCTGGCGCGCGACCGCCATGGCTGTTTCACCTATCATTTCAGCTGCGCCGTGGATGACCTGGACCAGGGAGTCAACCTGGTTATCCGGGGCCGGGACTTGCTGGCCTCGACGGGGCGACAACTGGCCCTGCGCGAACTCCTGAGCGCTCCGGGCTCGCCGGTTTTCTGCCACCATGACCTGCTGGTCGACGAGACGGGCCGAAAACTTGGCAAAAGGTTCTTGTCAACGTCCATACGTAAAATGAGGCTGGACGGCGGGACGCCAGAGTCGATCCTTGGGCTTGCCGCGTTTCTTGCAAGGAAAACCCAACATCAGGGTCCGCTGGACTTGCCCTCGGCCCTCGATTCATTCATGAGGTAACGAACCGTGTCTGAATGGCAATTCATTGACTGGATCAGGTCAAGGACGGATGCCGCCCACAAGTCGGGCCCGAAAGTGGACCCGGTCATCCTCGGCCCCGGAGATGACGCGGGTATTGTAACCCTCCAGCCCGAAACCATTGCCGCGGTCGACATGCTGATGGATGGCGTCCACTTCGAGCTGGACAAGATCGATCCTGCGCTCGCCGGGCGAAAGGCACTCGCCGTAAACCTCAGTGACATCGCGGCGATGGGGGCACGCCCGGTTTGCGCCCTGATCAGCCTGGCCCTGCCCGCGAAAGGCGGCCTCAACGTCGGCCAGAAAATGATGGAAGGCATCATGAAACTGGCTGACGAATTCGATGTCAGTATCCTTGGCGGCGACACGAATTCCTGGTCCGGACCGGCAGTGATTTCCGTCACGGTCCTCGGCGAACCGCTCCCGGGACGCCCGACCATCAAACGATCCGGCGCGCGCGCGGGGGACTGGGTCCTCGTGACCGGGAATCTTGGAGGCAGTCTCGGGTCGAAACGGCATTTGACTTTCACGCCGCGCGTCAAGGAAGCCGCCTTCCTGAACACCCACTTTGAATTGACTTCGATGATCGACCTCAGCGACGGGCTGGCGACCGATGCCTCGCATATCGCGCACGAGAGCCACGTTGCCATTCGCCTTGATCCGGCGGGCATTCCGGTATCGCCGGACACGCAGAACGGATCAGCCGCGCAGCGCCTGGCCCATGCCATGACCGATGGCGAGGACTTTGAGCTGATGTTCACGGCGGCGCCCGAAGTTGCGCGGGAAATCCTTGGCAAACAGCCACTTGCGGGGGTCAGGGTGACCCACATCGGTGAGTGCGTCGCCGGGAATCCGCAGCTCACTTGGCGCGACGGAACGGTCATCGAGCCTCGGGGCTTCGAACATTTTCTGGACTAGCGGCCTGGAAGTCGCTTGAAAGGCTACGCGAAAGGCTACGCGAAAGGCTACGTGAAAGGCTTCGCTGGACCTTGGCCGGGAATTCACATAGGTTACGCGAAGATTTGCAGGAATTCATGAGATCAATGACTGAGATTTACGGTCCAGGCAGTGGTTTTACGTCGCACCAGGAAAGCGTGAGCGGTTTCCTGGCGATGAACCGTGAGGATATCGTCATTGAGCCCATCCAACCCGGCGATGAATGGTCCGCCTGCGACATCATCCGGCGCAACTTGCAGGTCTATGAAGAGGCCGGATCGGTCCTGGCATCGACCTTCCGCCGCCTGGACACATTTCACGCCGTTTATACGACCAACGGCGCCCGCTACCTGGTCGCCAAAGATCAAGTCCGCGAAGGGCTTTGTGTCGGGGGAGTCGGCGTTGGCCCCCTTCAGGGCTTGCCGCCTGAAGAGGGCGTCGGTGAAATTCGCGACCTCGTGCTGGAGGAAATCTACCGCGGGCGTGGGGTTGGTTCGCGACTTCTGAAACGCGCCATCGAGGAAGCCCGCAAGCTCGGTTACCGCAGGTTGTACCTCGAGACGACGCCCCAAATGCACAACGCACGGCAACTTTTCCTGCGATTTGGCTTTCGTCCGGTCACAGGCGGCGCGGCAGCGGCAGACCTGATCGAGCGTCTGCCGTGCTACTTCGTCCTGGAAGAAGTCAGGACCTGATCACATCGTGAACGAGCGCGGATCAGAACTTGATCCGCGGCCCGATGACAATCTGGGGAATGTTGATGCTGGCGACGCGGCTGACTTTGACCGTGGTGCGGGTGCCTGCTTCCATCTTCTCGGCCGGGCTGACATCGAACTCGATGTGACGGAGTTCGCCGCCGACATTGAACCCGAAGTGCTTGCTGAACTCGAAAGTCCAGTTGTAGCCAACCATCGCGGCCAGCCCCACGAGGGTCCCGGAGGATTCGACCGTGTCGCCATTGTTCTGCTCACCCGAGTAGCTGGCGAAAACCGGGCCGATACCGAAACGCCACGTGGAGTATGCCCGCTCGCCCGCCGCGCTGCCGAGACCAAACTTGGCCAGCATGCCGAACTTCAGAGGCAGGGAGACCTTCTCTTCCCCGTTGTCCGGGGAAAGAGAATAACCGGCCCGGCCGAAGAAGAATTCCGCCGAGGCTTCCATCCGGGAAAAGCGCCCGATTTGACTGCTGTATCCAGGCTCGATTCCGGCCTGGAAGGCGATTCCCGGGGTGCTGCCGGACTGGGTGGGTCGTGCCTGACCCATGCCGAGGCCGAAAGAAAGGGTCATCCCGGAATCGCCCTCATGACTGACCACATCCGGGTCGTATTTGGAGGACACCGAGTCACGATATTCCTGAAGATCGGGGTCTTTCGGGACCGGAGCCCCGAGGGAAATGCCGGCCATCATCCAGGTACAAACTCCGATCACTCCCAAGGAAACGGACCAGTTGCGAACAGCCTGCATGTCGTGACTCCCTGTCCAATGGACTTCGTTTAATTGCGCTTGCCTTGCCTTGGCATTTCTAATATTTCCTGCCAGCTCGGGCATTTGTGATATTTTTCTGGAGCTTAGCAAGCCATGACATCGAAGACAACGAAACTGGTCAGGATCCGCGAACGCAAGGTCACCAAAGCGGGCCTCAAGCGCAAGAACGGCCTTCGCAAGAACGGCACCACGGCAGCCGACCTGCCGCTGAACAAGCCGAACGCGAACGAGCGCGCCCAGAAAAAGTCCTCCGCAAAATAAATGAAACACCCCCAGGCTCCAAAAGGGTCTGCTGCCGGCCACAACCTGACGGGCCGCCATGGTATATCGAGCGGCTCGGACCTGGCTGTGAAGCTGGTTTCCGAAGCACTCGCCGGTGTCCACGTCGACGTTGTGGTGAGTGGTTCCATCGGCGCCGTTGAGTCCATCCGTTTCGTGCGCGCGTTGCGCCGTCTGGGCGCTGACGTTACACCGTGGCTTACCCAGGGCGGGAGCCAGTTTGTCACACCTTTGGCCCTTGGCTGGGCCGCGGCGCGCGATTGCCGGACGGGGTTCGAGGCCGACGCCTCGCATCTGGCCGAGGGGCATGCCTGCGTCGTCGCTCCGGCGTCCGCAAGTTTCATCGCGAAGATCGCCAACGGTATCACCGACTCGCCCGCGGCGGCTTTGGTCACCTCGTACCTTGGCTGGAAACGCCCTGTCATCATCCTGCCAAGCATGCACGACAGCCTGGCGCACGCGCCCCAGGTCCAGGCCAACCTGGAGAAACTCCGCGCGTCCGCGCCCAACGTGGTGATCCTTGGATCACGCCTCGAGGAAGGCAAACACAAGTTCCCGGAACCCGCGGTCCTCGCGGATCACTGCGCACACGCATACAACCACGCCATCTTGAAAAACAAACAATCTGCCACCCGGGTCCTTTTGACTCTGGGCGGCACGCGAGCCTGGCTGGATGACGTCCGTTACATCGGCAACTACTCAACCGGGCGCCTCGGGTCCCTGGTCACGGAAGAACTTCACCGCCTCGGGCTGGACGTCGACGTCCTGGCCGGCGCCGCGGAATTCCTGCCTCGTTGCCACCACTCACTGACGCGCGTCGCGACCAACGAGGATCTCGCGCGGGCGGCGCAAAAAATGATCGGGCAAAAACCTGACGCCCTCGTTCACGCCGCGGCTGTGCTTGATTTCGCGCCGGCACACAAGTCACCCGGAAAGACCCCGTCTGCCGCCGGCAAACTGAGCGTTGAGCTCGTACCAACGCCAAAGATCATCGATGACCTCAACTTGCGAGGACCGGCGAAAGTCGCGTTCAAGCTGGAGACCGGTGTTGACGAGCAAAAAGCCGCCGGGATCGCGCGCGAATACATCAAGAAACACGGACTCACGATGCTGGTCGTCAACAACCTTTCGGACGTCAGCGCTGAGCGCCACAGGGCATGGATCTTTGAGACCCAGACCGCCGGGCATCCTGTCGAACGCCCGTTTGAGGCGACATCCAAGGAAGAGGTCGCCAAGGCTGTGGCGCGCCACGTCTGGGAGCGACTGACCCGCCATGCTTAAACGGATCATCGCCGGGATCATTTTCTACCCCGCCATCCTGGTCCTGACATTTTTCTGGGCGTCATTGATCATCATCTCAGGTTGGTTCCCGTCAGCGAAAAGGAATGGCGTCAGTTGCCGCGGGCACAACATGTCGGCTATCTGGGGGCGCTCCATCTTCTCGGTGGTCCCGGGATGGAAAGTCGAAGTCGAAGGTCGCGAAAACATCCCGGCTGAGGGGGATCCCGTCGTGATGGTCGCGAACCATGAAAGCATGGTCGACATCCTCGTCATGTATTTTCTGTATACGCAGTTCCGCTGGCTCAGCAAAGAAAGTGTCTTGAGGATTCCTCTGGTCGGACCCGCGATGCGCGTCTGCGGGCATATCCCCCTGAAACGCGGCGACAAGGCAAGTCACGAAGCCGCGCTGCAAACCAGCGCGGAAAGGTTGCGCGACGGCGTCAGCATGTTCTTCTTTCCCGAGGGAACCAGGTCCGAGATCCCCGGGCAAATGCGTCCATTCAAGGTCGGGGCATTCAAACTCTCGGCCGAATGCGGTGTGGACGTGTTGCCGGTCGCCCTGAATGGTACCGGAAAGGTCTGGCGGAAGAACGGTAAGCTGCCGGACGCCGCCACGGTAAGGATCAAGGTTCTGCCCCGCACAAGACTGCAGGACGGCGAAACGTACGAGGCCTATGCCGCCCGCGTGCGCTCAATCATTGAATCAGCGCTCGCGGGAATGACTTAGGCCTCGTCTCATTCATCAGCGTTTCAGGTTGAGGACTTCCTCGATCATCGTGTCGGTCGTCGTGATCGATCGTGAGTTCGCCTGGAATGCCCGCTGCGTCAGGATCATGTTCACGAATTCCTGGGCGATGTCGACGTTGGATTCCTCGAGTGTCGAGGACCAGATCGATCCGCGGTTGCTGGTTTGCGCCATGCCGACCTTCGCCGGGCCTGACTCCATCGTCTGGAAGAACATGTTGCGACCACCCTTGCGCAGGCCGTCAACATTTTCGAAAGTCGCCAGCGCGACGGCACCGAGGTTACGATTTAGGCCGTTGGTGTAGATCCCGCGCACAACACCCGTGGGATCAACGCGCAGGGCCTTGATCATTCCCGACTCGTAACCGTCCTGGGTGTGATAGTTGGTACCGCTCTTGGCGGCAAGGCAAGTCGTCCCGCCGACGGCTTGCTTCACTTCGTCGGCCACTTTCTTGCCGAAATCAAAATTGATGGCCTGGCCCGCGGCGGCGCCGCCAGCGAAATTCGCCTCGGACTTCTCGGTCGTTTGTTCGGCCAGTTCACCCTTGGCGTTGAACTTGAGCTCGCCATTCGCGACGACATGCAAATCGCCATCCGGGTTGACGATCTCCTTGCCGTCCGCCACGGCGTACCACTTCCAGGATGATTCCTCGCCGTCTGTCATGCGCTTGAAGAAGAGTTGCAGCTGGTGTGTGCGGCCGAAACTGTCGAATACGGCTACGCTGGTACCGAAATTCGAGGTCGAGTCGGGTTGCTTCACGTCAAAATCGCCCTCAATGACTTTGGCGCGGGCATCAAGATTCATGTCAAGGCGCATGCTTTCCGTGGCGTGGGGCGGGATCGAATTGGTGTTGATGCGGAAATCACCGATACGGCTCGAGATCTGTCCGTTGGGCAGAGCCTCGTAACCCTGGACGCGCGCGCCGCTCAGGTCTGCGAGATAACCTTCGCGGTCGAAGATGAACGATCCGGAACGGGTGTACATCCGGCCTTCCGAACTGTCCTTCGAGGCCTCCGGGTTGTTGAGGATGAACATCCCGCCGCCTTGAATGGCAAGGTCGGTCAGGTTGTCGGTGGTGGTCAGGTTGCCCTGGCTGTGGATCGTGCGGATGTCCTTGATGCGCGCGCCACGACCGACCTTCTCATGCTTCGAGCCTGCCGAGGTGTCGTTGAGGATCATGTCCTCGAACTCCGCCCGGTCACGCTTGAATCCCTTCGCGTTCGCGTTGGCGATATTGTTCGCGACGACTCCCATGCCATCAGACTGGCTGGAAAGTCCCGAGACACCGGTATGAAGTGTTTGCGTCAAGCCCATGTGCACGCCTCCGGAAAGAGATGATGCGCCCAAAAGCTAACGTAACACGTCAGCGGGCGCATGGAAGGCGTGAGTCAAATTGTTGCGGAAATGCTGAGGTTCAGGCGCGAATCTTGAGTTCCGGACGTCCCTGGGCAGTTCCTGCCTGGTCTTTTTTGCCGGATTTTTCGCCGTCTTCCGCCGACTGTTGCTCCATGTACATCTTGAATTCTTCTGGCTGCAACTTCGGGGACGGTATGCCGTCGGCACGCGGATTCTCGATGACGTCCTTCCACGCGGTGTGGAGGGTCACCAGAAGTTTCTCAACGGTCTCCAGGCACTCGGGCTTGTTATGGATGTTGCCTTCGATCAGCTTGTCGATCATGAACACGTAGAGGTTCTCGAGGTCAACGGCCAACTGGCCGCCTACTTTGAAATCCAGGGTTGCCATCAATTCGCTGAGGATCGCGGTTGCCTTGCTGATGCAGCGGCCCTTCTCGGCGATCTTCTTGTCGAGCATCGCGGCATGGCCTTGCTTCGTGAAACGAATCGCCCCTTCATAAAGCATCAGGAGAACTTTTTCACGGCTGGCCGTGATGACCTGCGTCTTTTGATACTGCTTGTAGGGATTATTCGTCATAAACCGCCTTTAGCCTCCTGCGCCACCCC
>RGVZ01000331.1 GCA_010029825.1 bacterium
CGAACCGAGGTCAAGGATCCGGACGAGCATTTTCACGGACGCCTCGGCACGGGGGCTTTTTGTTGTTTTTCGTGGCATGGGTTCACCTCATTCTGCCGTTCTTGTTTCCAGGTCCTGACACCCAATCGACGATTTTGTCTTCGTCCACTGAACGTCAGAATCTGACCGTTTCATGCAAAGGGGCACAATGCGCGGTAATTATTGAACATTTAAGAACCACTCGACGGGAAAAAGCGGATGCCGGCCCGTCCGTCAGGGTTTGATGACAGATTCTGACGTTTTCCGGACCCACAAGACAGTGACCACGAGCAAGGCGAGGAAACAATGGAAGATTATGTGAGGCTCGAAAGCATCATCATGGACGCCGACCGGGGTTCCCTTCGCATGAGCGGAAGCGATTACGAATACCTGAACGCAATGGCTGTCAAGTTCGCGAAACGTTACATGCGCCAGGCAATGAGCTACCGCGCCAGCGCAAAGCACACGGACCGCATCATCCAGGATTTGCGGGAAAACATCCCGGCCCTCAAACAACATGAGCTGGATGCATTGATCATTGCCAATTTCCAGGATCCCGAATCCCTCGCGATCATGGAAAAGGGTGGCGGTCAGCGACGTCGACCGAAGCACGTGGACGACGGGCAGCCGGTTGAAGGCCAGGTGGAAGATTACCTTTCAGGCTGGGAAAATGAGATTCTTGCCGGGCTGCTGCAATGCCTGCCGTTTTCGCGGAATGTGATCTGGGTGGACTTCCTGCTGGAAAACTCATTTTCCCATGTTGCAGTGGAAGGACGCAGCGCCTTTGAAGACCGCCTGGACGACATGGTAAAGAGCCTCGGGTTGTCGACGCTGGAACGCGAGCTGGTGATTTGCCTCTACTGCGTAGCGGTGAAATCCGACCTGCCTGACATGATCCACATGCATAATTCCTTCGACGAACAGGTCATACGGGGAAACCTGCACGCGATACTGGGCTGCAGCAAGGCAGAGGCTTCCCGCGTGATCGCCAATGACAGCATCTTGCGGAAGTCTGGAGTCCTGACGATTCTTTCACGCACGGGGGCACTGGACCTGTCGGAGGAGACCCAGGAATTTCTTGCGGGGCTTGAGGCGCAGACTTACTTCGAGAGTGTCCTCCACCGCGTGGATACGGCGGGAGCAAGCCTTGAGGATTGTTCCGTCAGCGAAGGGGACAAGAATTTCCTTGTGAAAATGCTGCAGGAAACACCCGGTTCAAACGTCCTGCTCTATGGGTTGGCAGGTCATGGCAAGACGACTCTGGCGATTGCAGCGGCTCAGGCGGCGGGGCGCAAAGTTTACCAGATCCCCCGCAAGAAAGACCACGACTTTGACTCCAGGAAGGGACTGCTACGGACCGCGGCCATCATCCTCCGCGGTCGCGATGATGCAGTATTGATGGTGGACGAGGCCGACAAGATCTTGTGCACGGAATCTGTCTGGCAGATGTTCGGTGAGCGGGGCGACAAGGCGTGGCTGAATGAGTTCATCCCTGACAACGAACGAGAGGCACAAAGTGCTGGGCAGGATCGCGGCGTCGATGCCGGCCGTTTTTGCGGACGTACACGACAACGAAATCTGGAAGATAGCATCGACTTACGCGCTGCCCCCTTCTGTCATGAAAGATGCTGCGGAGCGCATTGCGCGGATGAACAAGACGGGAACCCCGGAAGAACGGATCCAGGCTTATCGCCGGATGCTGGACACGGCAGTGGCGTTAAGTGGCGGGACCGGACACAGCAAAGAAGTGGATCACTTCCGCCCGTGCGACAACTACAGCCTTGACGGGCTGAATGTGGACATGAATCCAGCCGCAATTTGCGACTCGGTGAGGGAGTTTTTCAAATACCTGGAAGCGAACCCCAATGAGCGCGCTCCTGTGCAGTTGAACATCCTTCTGGCGGGCCCGCCAGGGACGGGAAAGACGGAACTCGTGAAGCACATCTCGGCAGCAACCGGACGAGATGTCATTGTGAAGCGGGCATCCGACCTGCTCAACATGTACGTGGGCCAGACGGAAAAACTGATTGCGGCGGCGTTCCGCCAGGCAGAGAGGACAAAGTCGATCCTGTTCATTGACGAGGCTGACAGTCTGTTCTGGGACCGGGGAGCGGCGCAGCGGTCATGGGAAGTTTCCCAGACGAATGAACTGCTGCAGCAAATGGAGCGTTTCCGCGGGATATTGATCTGCTCGACGAACAATCCAGGGCTGGTCGACGGGGCGGCGTTCAGGCGGTTTGCGATCAAGGCGAAGTTTGATTACCTGCACGACGATGGCAAGTTCGTCTTCTTCAGGAAGTTTTTTCCGGAGATCGAAGTGGATGCTCAGGTGCGGGGGCGGCTTGAGAAATTGATGCGACTGGCCCCGGGCGACTTCAAGGCTGTAGCCCAGCGCTACAGGTTTCGTGTCGGGGTGCCGGCGAGCGCTGGGGAGATCCTGGCGGGGCTTGAAAGCGAGTGCGCATTCAAGGACCAGAAGGCCGGGAGGGCGATTGGTTTTGGGGGATAACAGACGATAGGCAGGGGGCGATAGACACGAGCATGGTCAAGATTGTTTGCATGAGCGATACGCACGGGAGGCATCACGGCTTGATTGTCCCGGATGGGAACATTCTGGTTCACTGCGGCGATTTTTCGGCGCGCGGGACAGAACTGGAACTCATGGGGTTTCTTGGGTGGTTCGCGCTGCTGCCTCACCCGCACAAGGTTTTCATCGCTGGCAATCACGACGAGGCGTTATCGCGCGGCTACGAATACGAATGGCTCTATGGACCGCAAAAGGTCCATTATCTATGCGATTCGGGGGTCGAGATACTTGGACTTAAGTTCTGGGGGACACCGTGGGTGCCTCCGAGTGCGGGGCGATTCATTTTACCGGTCGACGCGAGGCGGGAGAAATTCGCGCTCATCCCTGGCGACGTGGACGTCCTGATCACGCATGGTCCCCCGCGAGGATTTCTAGATCAGTCACGAAATGGCATGCACTGGGGATGCGAGGTGCTTCAGGAATCACTCACGGGCGGTACGCTGCGCCCCAAACTCTGGATGTTCGGTCACATCCATGGTGGTTATGGTGAGCTGGATGTCGCAAGTAGGACGAAACTCGTCAACTGCGCAGTGATGCCGGATTATGGCGATGGCGAGGCGTCCGGGAACTTGAACGGTGTTCGGGTGGTGGAACTAGATTAGTCACGGTAGCAATTCGCGTGACGCGCACGAAGCGAGCAAAGAGATTTCTCAATTTGGACGAAGAACTCGCGAGAACCTATAGGGACGCCACCCACCCCAAAATTTCACATAACTCATTTCTGACACACCGAACATTAGACGTCATATCAACGCCCAAATTGACAGTTGCTACTGCAAAAAATCCACTTGAATTGCGAAGTCGATATTTCTTTCGAATCGGCGATTCGCCTGCCTGTATATTAGACCCCAAGTCGCCATATACTGTTCCCTTGTCTTTAAGCCGATTTCGGCGATCAATTCCTTT
>RGVZ01000332.1 GCA_010029825.1 bacterium
CCATAGTCTGTGGCGATGAGCGGCGTGCCGCACAGCAGCCCCTCCACGCCCGAACCGCCAAACGGCTCGATGAAGTTTGTGGGCATGAGCGAGCAAATAGCGTTGCGCATGAACTCGCTGCGCTCTGTGCCCTTGAGCGGCCCCTTGTAGACGATATTGGGGTGCGCCCAGCGTGAATGATCGCCTTGACCGCACAGCACGATCTTTGGACCGTCTGCCGGCAAATGCTTGGCGATCTCTTGAAGCGTATCGAGACCTTTGCAGGCGTCGATGCGCCCCAGAAACGCATAGTACGAGCCCGGCGAGAACTTGGGCTGCCAGTCATTGATATCAAAATAGTTCGGAATGACGTATTCGTAGTGCGCGCCCTGCCGACCGTCTTTACCTGCGTGATAGTGTCGCCACGCGTAACTTTCAAAAATACGGATCGTACCGTCTACCAGCGTCGGATAGCCGATGCCTGTTTCGACGTGCACGTTGTTTGGGAAGTCTTGCAGCAGCCGAGAATGCGCGTGACCGAACGGGTGGCAGATAATGTCTTTTGGCTTAACACGTTGCTGCATCGCCGGTACAAGCCGCTGCTCAAACAATGTGTGGTGCGGCGCGCCCACCGTCGCGTCGTTGCCGTGAAACGCTGTCTTGTCACGCCTGCCCAACATCTCATCAAACTCGGACAGCGTGAGCATGGGCACGTGCTCGTCGGCAAGACTCTCGCTGCCGGCATTGGCGTATTCGACGACGCGGTAGCCGTACATGCGCAGCATCTTGGAGAAGCGCAGCGCTTTGCCTGTAAACGCGCAATGCGAATACGCCGCGGTGTGCTGCGTGTGAAAAATTCCAACAAGATGCAGCGTCGGCTTATCAGCCATATATCACTCCATTGATTAAGCGCAGTCTACAAACGGCAACCACTTTTGTTCTGGTACGGCCGGCGAAGCTTTTTGCAGATCTTCGGCAGCGGCTTTCAGGCTATTGGCGACTTTGGTGCGCGCTGATTGCGTCACAGCTGGAATAAACAACGTGTATTCATTCCTCGGGCCAAACGATATTTTTGCGCCGTGCTCGTCTGCAGTAATTTCAGCCGGGCGGAAAATACCGAGCAGACGCTTGAGATAATTATTCTCCGCCACAATGCTCGATATCGTCGCAGCTAGCTCGCTGACTTGCGCGTTTTTGAAACCGACAAAGCGAATGCCGCCCTTTGCGATGTCGAGGAGCTTTGCAGCTACTGCCGTACCGTCTTCCAGTAGCGCAAGCAACGTCGGCGTATCGAGCATTTCTTCCTTCGGTCGGTCGCACTTTTTGTTTTGGCAGCAGCCCACGTCGTTCCCTTTCAAGTTGATGATCGATATACGCTACGCGAAGAATAAACCACGCCCACGCCACCACGAACGTTACAAACGTAGCCCACTTTAAAAACATGTCAATCGAGTGGAATTAAGCGCCGCGTCAGTTTTGCCGTAGCGTGGTGGGGCGTGCTATCGTGGAAACAAGAATCCGGCACCGGTACGTAAACTACTTTTGTTTTGTAAGCGCGCCGCTTTTCTTTTTCCCTATCCGACCACTGTAATCGAATTTCTTTGGCGCGCAATGCTATTTCTGCAGGTGTCGGGGGCAGGACGCGAGCAGCCATAAGTTACCTCAATAAAGTCTGAAGATACGGCGGCGATTGTTTTCGTTGTGCGTCAGTGGTGTGCGTGTAGCGGGCGCTGGTGCGGCGCGGCGTTGCGCAGAAGCTTGCGCCTGTTCACTCATGACGAGCGCGTACATCCGCTCGTTGTGTTCGTGGATTTCTCGTAGCCGCGCCTGTCGCCGTTGCGCGAGCCGGCGGTCATCGACGTACTTCACCCACAGCGCGCTGCCAAAAATAAGCCCCATAATAAGAATTGGGGCGCCAATGACCAGCAACGCGGTTGCGTCAGACATGCGCGGCTGTTTATGCGCGGGCAGCTCAGCCGGTACTTCGATCCGCAGCGATTCCGTGTTTGACTGCATAGCACGAGGCACAGACCGGAAGATACTTTTCTTCGCAACCGAGTTCTACAGCGGGCCCGTCAAGGGTGGGGCTGCCGTCGCACAATTTAAGATTGAACACAGCTTTGTGCAAGCAATACGTGCATATCGTTTTAATTTCTTCGAGCGTATCAGCCAGCTCCAGTAGCCGCTGTGAAGCTGGGAAGAGTTGCCGACGAAAGTCAGTGCGTAACCCGTAGCAAATGACCGGGATTTTGGGCGATAAGTGCACAACGCGGTGCAGGCTATCGATGCCGTCGGCGGTTAAAAACTGCGCCTCGTCGACAAGCACGCACACGACGTCAGTAAGGTCCGGGAGTACTAACGGTCCGGCGGCGGGCGCAAGGCAATCGGCGTGAGCCTCTAAGCCTGCCCGCGTTTTAATGATATCTTTGCCGAACCGCGTATCGATTTCGGGTTTCAGCAGCAGCACCTTCTTGCCCTGCTGCCGGTAGTTGTGCGCCACAGCCAGCAGATTCATGGTCTTCGCGCTGCCGACCGTTCCATACCGAAAATAAAGCTTTGCCACGTTTAAAGTTCTGTCGTTGTATCGTCTGGGCAAACGTTGATTCGAACCGGCGACTCGCCCGCTGTTCCGTTGAACAGCACTTCGCCGTTATTGGAGCGCGTAACCTTAAGACGCGCAATACCGCGGTGGCAGTCGGAGTAGTCGCACTCCAGTTGGGCGTAGAGAATGCAGCAATCTTCGGCGTCTTTGGTGATATCCTCGGCCTGCTTTTTGCTGATTGTCTTTGTGACCGTAACCTCGCGGCCGTCGGAACCGTTGTTGAGATTGACGTTGCCGATTTCGACGCGGTTGGCTTCCTGCCCTTCGGCGTAAATATACAGCGTAAAGCTCGCGCGATCGCATTGATGCCCGTCGTTACCGCCGGCTTTATACTCCAGCTGCACGCCCTCGATTCCGCAGCCGCAGCAACAGTCTTTGTTTTTTGTTTCGCCCATAATGAGCGTCGGGCTGCTGCAATCCGGCACCCGCAGCCGCCCACCGATCGTAATCAGCTTTGCGACCATCAGATCACCGTAAGCAGTGCCGCGCGGCTAAAACCGATATTTGTCGAACCGCAGCCAGCGCGAACTCTGTACTGATTGCCGTTGTCTGTACCGGGCGTAAGCGCCGTATCGGTCACTGACGTGCCGGTAGCGAACGGGATATCTTGCCAGCCGCCGTCGAGGCCCTTCTTTTGCCACTGATAGGTAAACGACGAATACGTCTGCCCCGTGGTACGCCCAATACCAAGCGCAGACGCTGTGAATGTCACAGAGCCAGTGACGCTAGAGTTAATCGTGGTGTCCTGCGGCTCTACCGTAAATTGAATACTCAGCGGCTCGACCGTGAGTAGCGCCGCGGAACTGACGGCTTCTTGAAACCCGCTGCGCTACTCACGGTCGAGCCGCTGAGTATTCAATTTACGGTAGAGCCGCAGGACACCACGATTAACTCTAGCG
>RGVZ01000333.1 GCA_010029825.1 bacterium
AAGAAGAAATGGAAGCCTGGAATCGAGGATGGCGCCTCAGCAAACGCCTCCATCTCCAGCTAGAAAGGCCGGCTTTTGACAAAGTCAGGCTTGATTGTCTGCGCAGTTATGTGAAATGGGCCAATGGCAGAGCGCTCATGATCACGGAATAAAAAAGTTTCGTGGTTCATGCAAAGTTCATTTACGATGTGGTAGAATGATCTATATGACGAACGAGGAAACCGAAGCGGTTGACGAAATCATCACCAACGACGAAGTCGACGAGATCACTCGCGCCGAAAGGCTCGAGCGGGCCAAGGTAGCCGCCAAGCCCCTCATCGATCATCTCGAGGATGCCGTCGGCAACGACCAGTTCGGTAACCCGGTGCTCAACGCCAAGGTCGGCGACAAGATCATCATCGAACGTGTCGCGTCCGTCCTCAACCACAAACCATGGCTCGACACAAAGACCTACGTCATCACTAGCATCGACTCACGGGCCTAAAGCACGGTTATCGTTTCAAGCTACCCAACTCCAAAGGTATGTCCATCGGCAAACGCAAGCGTGGCCGTCCCCGCAAGAATCCTACAGGCGCGCCGGAACCCGGCAAACCTGTACAACTCGGACCCGATGGCACACCTGTAGCCAAGAAACGAGGCCGCCCCGCAGGCACCAAGAACAGGTCTAAGGATGTCATCCGCGCCGAGAAAAAAGCCAAACTCGAGAAACGGGCCGTTCGAAAGACCAAACGCAAGCCAACCCCAGCGAAACGAAAGACCAAGCGATGAAAGACCTAGGTCTAACCTACGACGACGTCAAGGCTGCAGCCAACTTCCTCCGCAAGTACGCCCGAGGAGTAGAGACTCGCCTCTACATGGACATGAAGGTCGATGACGCCCACCACGAGATCTCAGAGTCTTATAGACTCGCAGACGAACTCGACGACCTCGCCGGTCGCATGGACACCGTCGCTCCACAGGACCTCGGATGAAGAACACACCACACTACTCCAATATCACCTTCACCGCCCTCCTCGTCTCAACAATGATCTGGGGATGGTTCCACAAGGACCTAGGCATCGAAGGCATCCTCATCATAGCAACTTGCTGGGTAGTCACTCGCATCATCCGCGATGGCATCTTCTCCCTCATCCACCTAATGACGACCGACGACGAAGAAAAAGACTAATAGAATCAACAACCTACACGTCGATATTTGCGTGCAAAGTCGTACTTGAGAGAGATATAATAGAACTATGTTCAGCTATTGCGAGACCGACTATAACCTGGACCGTCACCTCATCGCGTTCCTACAGGACACCCCGTTCTTCGCGGAGCTGTCACGGTATATCCGTAAGGTGCCAACCATGGATATTCCTACGGCCGGCGTCTCGTTCGACCAACAGTACGACGACATCACGATGTATTGGAACCCGGACTTCTTCGCCTCACTCTCGGACTCCGAAGTCCGCGGCGTACTCATTCACGAATTCTACCACCTCATCTTCCAACACGTCTCGTCTCGCCTCAAGAAACCCGCCAAGATGTGGAACGTGGCCACTGACCTCGCCATCAACTCCATCATCGTCAACCACGAATCCAAGACAGCCACCCTACCCACCGGCGGCCTCGTCCCGGGCGTCTTCCCCACTGGCAACCTCGATCGTCCACTCACCAAGGAAGAAAAGGCCGCCATGCCCATGGCAGCCCTCATCGAATCTTTCCCCCACGACCAAGCCTCGGAATGGTACTTCGACCACCTCAAGGACAAGGCAGAACAAGTCGCAAAACAACAACAACAATCTTGCCCTCGCCACGGCAACGGCCAAAACCAATCTCAGCACACTCAGGATGATGCTCAGAATAATCCAGATAAATCTGGCGATGGTAACCAGGCCGAGATTAAAAAGAATAAAAAGAAGACCCCTGGCGAGGACAAGCCCGGTGGTCAGGACAGTCATGGCGACAAGGACAACCACAACCACGACACCACCGCACCACCATGCACGTGCGGCGAAGACTGGCTAGACTCCATGGACGATCACTCAGGCTGGGACCAAATCCCCGAATCCCTTCGCGAGAAGGTGAAAGGCCAGATCTCCAACATCGTCGACAAGGCAGTCAAAACAGCCGACGCTCAAGCCAACGGATGGGGCAACATCCCAGCAAACCTCCGCGAAGACATCCGCAAATCAGTATCACACGTCGTCGACTGGCGCAACGTCCTCCGTAACTTCGTCGGCAGCCTGGAACGCGGCAACTCCACCTCATCCATGAAACGCATCAACAAACGCTACCCCTACATCCACCCCGGCAAAAAACGAGGCTACACCGCCAAACTCCTCGTCGCCGTCGACCAGTCAGGCTCCGTCTCAGACCAAATGCTCTCTCTTTTCTTCGGCGAACTCGCCTCCCTCACCAAACGCGTCTCGGTCACCATCCTCCCATTCGACTACACAGTCGCAGACAAGGACATGGTCGAATGGAAAAAAGGCACCAACCCGGACATCAAACGTGTCCGCACCGGCGGAACGGACTTCGAGGCACCCACTCGCTTCGCCAACGACCCAAAAAACCGCGGACGCTGGGACGGCATGCTCATCCTCACAGACGGCGAATGCAGCAAACCCTCAACCTCTCGCATCAAACGCGGCTGGGTCCTCGGCCACGGTTGCAAACTCCACTTCCCCACAGACGAAATCACCATCTCTCTCGACCCCAATCCACAAAAGTCCGGCACCTGGCGGTGAACCTCCCCCGCGCGCGCCCGCAGGGGGACGTCGCGTTCGCCCCCGATGCCCGCCCCTCGCGACGCGCGTTACCCGCGTAGACACTAACCAACACACAACTCACCATCACCATCGCTCAGTCGTACCCGTCGGACAACCGAGTCGCACAGCGCCCTCCTCGCGCGGGAGAAGACAAATAAAAAAAAGCCGGAATCCCAAAAGGGACCCGGCCAACTCACTCGATATCCTTTGTTTTCAGAAACGAAATAAAAAAACCCGCCCGAAGGCGGGGGGACCGAATCAACCTTCACATCGGCCACTAACCGGACAACCTGAGTCGCACCCGTCACCACACTTCGGGCGCGCCTTGCGAAGCTCACAATCCACAAACTTTCTCATCGCCTGGGTGATGCCTGGCATACGCGAGGACAACGAAGCCTGCAAGGTACGATAACACGCTTTGCCATTGCAGGCAATGAACCGTAACACCTCGTCCCGCGTCAGGGGCTCGGGCGCCACGTATGGTTCGATGGTGATGTGAGGAGAGGCAGCTAACATTTCCAAGTATCGCTCGCCCTGGTGATCGACGATGCCACGACCACTGGGGTTCATACGAAACCATTTGGGCGGCGTGATGATGTACTGCCACTTCGCGCCATCCCTGTTGACGCTGTGTAACTCTAACACGCCTAATCCACCAGGACAATCCGTAATGGTGACGTGCCATCGACGCAGGTCGTGCGGGCCAAGCACGGTCGCCGGGTCACGCGTG
>RGVZ01000334.1 GCA_010029825.1 bacterium
TAGAGATGCGGGGTTTGAATATTACTGCATTGGTGAGAAATAGTTTTTAAAAAAGCTTCTGTAGCTCAGGGGATAGAGCAGTGGTTTCCTAAACCATGTGCGCATGTTCGAGTCATGCCAGAAGCACCAATTAATAAAATATAACTTTATTGCGGATGTGCTAATTTATTTCGCGCGTAGCAATTCTTTAATAAAACTAAATTCAAATGAAGTTTTAATTTAAAAAGGCTCTTGTTCGAGTCATGCCGAGAGCATCAAATTTAATAATAAAGCCTCTTTTTTAAAAGTAGGCAAAAAGGCACAATGATAAAAATCGATAAAATCCAGCTCCAAGATAATGTCTTATTAGCTCCCATGTCAGGAGTTACAGACTTGCCTTTCCGCCGTTTAGTTAAAAGCTTTGGCGCATCTTTGGTAATTTCAGAAATGATTGCCTCGCGCGCCATGATTATGCAAACTCGCGAATCGCTTAAAAAATGTCAAAAAGACGATACTCATTTCCCAATGTCAGTACAACTTGCTGGCTGTGAACCAGAAGTGATGGCAGAAGCAGCAAGGCTTAATGAAGATTTAGGAGCGGATATTATCGACATAAATTTTGGCTGTCCGGTGAAAAAAGTAGTAAATGGCTTTGCTGGAAGCGCTTTGATGAAAGATGAAGATTTGGCAACTCGCATTATGGACGCTGTTGTAAGGGCAGTGAAAATTCCCGTAACCATGAAAATGCGTTTAGGTTGGAATTATGAAAATTTAAATGCCGCAAGTTTGGCAAAAAAAGCTGAAAATGTTGGCATAAAAATGTTGACTGTTCATGGTCGCACCAGATGCCAAATGTATAATGGCAGCGCTAATTGGGAATTAATAAATGCTGTAAAAGAAATGGTAAAAATTCCCGTAATTGCCAATGGTGACATAAAAACAACGGCAGATGCTAAAAGAGCTTTAGAGCTTTCCAAGGCTGATGGCGTGATGATTGGTAGAGCCTGTTACGGCAAGCCTTGGCTGATTAATCAAATCAACCAAGAGCTAAAAGGAGAAGTTGCTGACGCAATTCCATCAATTGAAGAGCAACAAAAAATTGTGCTAAATCATTTTCAAGAAATGATCGAAGATGGGCTCGTCAAGGTGAATAACATCAAAGTCGTCACTGGTAAGAATACAGTGCGGCAAGGGGACGTGATTGCCTACAGACCTTTGGAGAGGGCCAAATCGGGTTTGGAACCTTTTGAGATGGCGCTCGAGATCTTGTACCGAATGGGGATGCAGCTCGATGAAGCCATGGACAGCGGCAGCAGGTACGGAGTGGAGATCTCGGTGGTGACTCTGCCTCGTCCCGTGAAGACGAACCTGGCCACGATGCTCTACGACATCTACGCAGGGAACGTAAATGTCCTCACGACGGACATGGGCGCCACCTTGGAAGACGAGATGCCGGAGTGGGAGGACGAATAGGGGAGTGGACGGGCAGGGGGTCGGTGGATACCCTCTGGACGCCTGCCCCGCTCCTGCCTGTCCCCGCCGTCAGGAGCACTGCCAACCGGCACGGAAAAAACTTCATCGGACTTCCTTGACGGTCGGCAAAGGCGCGGGTACATGATCAGCACTCAAGGCGACCCCCGCAATGCCTCCTGCCTCCTCCGACAACAACGTGATGCGAGACCTGTTCGTGAAGGACCCGGTCTTGGCTCTCACGTACGGCCCGTCCGGTATCGGCAAGACGACCGACACCGGTCTGTCGTTCCCAAACGCGCTGTTCATCGCGGCGCCGGGCGCTCTTCAGAGCATCCGTAACGTCGCGGGCTACTCGCCCCTCGTCGAGAACGCGACCACGATCCCGGACGTCACGAAGCTCATCACGACCATCGGCTCCTACAAGGCCAAGGGCTCGGACACGAAGATCGACAGCGTCGTCGTTGACGACTTCTCCTACCTGGCCGAGCAGACGTTCGCGCAGTTTGAGAAGAAGTTCAACGGCTTCCGGCTCTGGGGCGAACTTCGCGATGCAGTCATCGACTTTCGCAACGCTGCTCGCTTCGCCAAGGTTCACATCGTGGTCAACTGCTGGGAGCAGCCGCCGAAGGACAAGCCGGGCGGCGCTCGCGTGAAGGGTGGACCTATGCTCAGTGGCAACCTGCCCGAGCAGGTCCCCGCCATGTTCGACATGGTTCTCCGCTGCGGTCTTGATCCGATGCGGAAGCCCTGGCCGGGCATCTACCAGTGCGTCGCTGATGCCAACTACGTCATGAAGGATCGCCTCAACGTCGCCACGGCGGCGCACCCGGCCCCGATGAACATGGCTGAACTCATCCGTGCCGCGGGCTATGACGTCTCCCGCCATCCCGACCTGGCGTGGCAGGAAGATGTCGTCACCAAGGTCTCGGCCCAGATGGTTCAGGACGGTGCCGCGAAGGACAAGGACACGGCGAACGCAGTCTACGCCGACCTTGTCAAGAACGCCGTCAACCCTCTGCACGCCCGCTGGACGCTTCGAGACGCGATGGACCGTACGGTCATCAGCCGCGCGCTCTCTGCCCGCAATAGCGTCTTCCTGGCCTGAAGTCTCCCGGCGAAGGCCACCCGCCGGCCCGTTAGGGAATGTGGTGGTCGTCTCAACCTGCCTGTCAGCAGTCACCAAGGAGTGTCCACATGGACCAGAACGTCAACCCGAACGCCAACACCAACTGGGCGTTCCAGGTCAATCTCTCCGGCCTCCGCGCGCCCACCGGCGGCTCGGCCCAGCTCCCCGAGGGGTACTACAAGGCGACCATCACGGACGCCTACACCCTCAACGACAAGCCGGGTCGCGTCATCATCAAGGCGACGATCTCCGAGGGCGAGTTCACCGGCACCGTGCGCACCACGGGCCTCGGCATCCCGAAGTCCGCGCAGGACGGCGTCCGCTACTACTGGCGCGGCCTGCTCGAGTCGGCTGGCTACACCCCCGCCCAGATCGACGCGGGTGAGGTCGGCATGAACCGCGCTCTCCTCGTCGGCAAGACCGTCACGGTCCACTACGTGCCCGGCGACAAGGATGCCGGCATCTACGAGGAGCTCTCCTTCCTGCCGCTCGCGGCCTGGGAGAGCAAGGCGGCGGCCTTCGCCAAGGCCCAGAACGGCGGCGCGGCGGTGCAGGCGGCCCCCGGCATGAACACCATGGCTCAGCAGGCGGTCGGTGCGGCTCTCGGCGCCGCCCTCAGCAGCGGCCCCGCGGTGAGCGTGACGGCTCCGTCGAACGGTCTCGGCGGCGTGGACAGCAACGCGCTGCTCTCCGCTCTCGGTAAGCGCTAGGTCTGACAGGCCGGACGGGCGAACGCCGGCCCGGCCTCCTGCGAGCTAGGCGTGACAGCCGGAGAGACGGCACTTCACCCGGACGGGGGCCTTCGGGTCCCCGTTCTTCTTTTGGAGCAACCAACATGCCGATCTACGACCCTTCGGGTCGCCCGTTCACGCC
>RGVZ01000335.1 GCA_010029825.1 bacterium
CCCTACAACCCGACCGGTAGCACCGTTCACGTCAACTTCAACACATCCAAGACCGAGCGCTGGGAGACCGACGGCCAGCGGTGCCACGTGAACTGGGTGATCCTGGATAGCGACTGGGAAAGCGAGTTTTGCCGCGTGGCGGAAAGTCACCCGCGGGTGCTGGCCTACGTCAAGAACCACAACCTAGGTCTAGAGGTGCCTTACCGATTCGTGGCGGAGATGCGCAAGTACCGGCCGGACTTCATCGTGCTGGTCGACGACGGTAAGGGCAAAGAAGATCCGCTTAACCTGGTTGTCGAGATCAAGGGCTTTCGAGGCGAGGATGCGCGAGTCAAGAAGGAGACGATGGACGTCTACTGGATCCCGGGCGTGAACAATCTCGGAACGCACGGTCGCTGGGCCTTCGCCGAGTTCACTGACGTCTGGCAGATGGAGGCTGACTTCGCGACCAAGGTCGAGGCGGAGTTCAACAAGATGATCGACCGTGCTACCGCAGAGCCGGGCAATGGGAGCAACTGAACATGGCAAACAACTTCAAGTCCGTCGAGGCCTTCAAGCACGACGACGCAAAGCGCAAGAACATCCCCTCGGTGGAGCAACAGTCCTTCGTTCAACAAGAGCAGCAGGACCTCAAAAAAGTTCGGTATCCCCGAAACACCGACCTGGACCCGCAGCTAGTCTGGCGCGGTAAGGATGAACAGGATTGGAGCGATCTCGTGGTCAATGCGCCACCTCTGTACATCCAGGAGAAGGTACACCCGAAGGTACTGGTGGATGATCTTTTGCGCCAGTCTCGGGAGAGCGAACACCAGGCTGGGATGCTCACACCGGACCTGTTTTCGGATTTCAACGGAATTCCTAAAGGCGCGGACAAGACTGAGTTTTACACCCACGATCAGAACTGGACGAACCGGATGATTTTGGGGGACTCCTTACAGGTGATGGCTAGTCTTGCCGAGAGGGAAGGACTTCGTGGCAAGGTGCAATGCATCTACTTCGATCCACCTTACGGGATCAAGTTCAATAGCAACTTCCAATGGAGCACAACAAGCCGAGATGTGGTGGATGGAAAGAGCGAACACATCACTCGCGAACCGGAAATGGTCAAGGCCTTCCGCGATACATGGAGGGATGAGATCCATAGCTATCTTACGTACTTGCGGGATCGTCTTACCGTTGCACGCGATTTGCTGAATGATCGCGGATCGATATTTGTTCAGATCAGCGATGAGAATCTTCATCGCCTGCGAGCGCTGCTGGATGAGGTCTTCGGGGAAGATAATTCAGTCGTTACTATTCCGGTCAAGAAGAAGGGCGGGCAAAAAAGCGGCCTTCTTGACCCAGTTAACGACTATATACTTTGGTATGCAAAGAATAAGTCCGCAGCAAAGTACAGGCAGCTATACGAGCAGTTGACCTTAGATCAGGAAATGGCGCAGACGTTTAGGTATGTTGAATTTCCAGATGGGCAAGTCGTTGCAATCAAGGATTTGAGAAACCCGTCTGGGTTAAATATTGATTACACGCGTGTGCCAAATCAAATCTACAAGGACTTCAAGGGTGTAAAAGTATTTCAATCGGACCCGCTCACAGTCGGTGGGTTTAGAAAGAATCAGAGCTTGAAGTTTAAGTACCGCGGGCGAGAATTTGATCCTGGCGTTTCGCGAAACCTCTGTTGGAAGCATACGGCTGTTGATCCAGAGGGTGGGCGCTCTGGGCTTGATCGACTCGGATTCGCAGATCGCTTAATTGTCGGGCCAACGCAACTTCGCCTTAAGCGGTATGTGGAAGATTTTGGCTGTAAAGCCTTATCCAACTGGTGGGATGGGCTCGGTGGAGCTTCAAATCCAATTTACGTAGTTCAAACCAATCCGGAAATAGTACAGCGCTGTATCCTGATGACATCCGATCCTGGAGATTTGGTTCTCGATCCAACCTGTGGGAGTGGAACTACTGCTTTCGTCGCGGAGCAGTGGGGTCGCCGATGGATAACCATGGATACATCGAGAGTGGCCCTAGCGCTCGCTCGTGCAAGAATCATGGGGGCGCGGTACCCCTATTATCTGCTAGTTGATTCCCGAGAGGGGCAGCAGAAGGAGGCCGAAGTCTCGCGGGCGGCGCCAAGCTCCCAGCCGGTCCATCAAAACATTAAATATGGATTTGTTTATGAGCGTATTCCACACATCACATCAAGCGTAGTGGCCAACAATGCTGAAATCGATGTGATATGGGATAAGTGGCAGCCTAAAGTTTCGTCATTTTTGAAAGAGCTTAATCGGCTGGCGGATAAGAATTGGATGGAGTGGGAAGTATCTCGCAATGCCGATTCAAGCTGGTCTGATGGCATCAAGGCAAGACACAAGGATTTGGTGAATGCACTTGTTGATCGGCAGGCTGAAATTGACGCTTCAATCGTGTCCAAGGCTGAATTCGAATATTTTTACGACAAGCCTTACGAGGACAAGAAACGTGTCCGGGTTGCCGGTCCCTTCACCGTCGAGAGCCTTAGCCCGCATCGAACGCTAGGGGTCGATGAGAACGATGAGCTGATTGATGCCGTTAAAGAGAAGTGTGGCGAGTACAGCGCAAAGCAGACCTTTGAACAGATGATCTTGGAGAACCTTAAGTCCGCCGGTGTCCAGCAGGCGCACAAGGAAGACCGGATTGCGTTCACATCTCTAATCCCCTGGCCCGGAGCGTTGGTCTGCGCCGAAGGTCGATTCTTCGAGGGGCCGGAGGAGGATGGTCGCGAGCGACGTGCCGCGATCTTCATCGGCCCCGAGTTCGGAACGGTGCAGCGCGCCGATCTTGTAGCAGCTGCCAGAGAGGCGGGAGACGCCGGTTTCGACGCGCTGATCGCCTGCGCCTTCAACTACGAGGCCCATGCGACCGAGTTCAGCAAGCTCGGACGTATTCCTGTCCTGAAGGCTCGGATGAACGCAGACCTTCACATGGCGGAGGACCTCAAGAACACCGGCAAGGGCAACCTCTTCGTAATCTTCGGTGAGCCAGACATCGCGATCCTGCCGCAAGATGACGGGCGCATCTGCGTCAAGGTAAATGGCGTTGATGTGTTCAAGCCCCAGACCGGCGAGGTAGTCAGTGACGGAGCTGACGGGATTGCGTGCTGGTTCATCGACACCGACTACAACGAGGAGAGCTTCTTCGTCAGGCACGCCTACTTCCTTGGTGCGAACGACCCCTACAGTTCGCTGAGGACGACGCTGAAGGCCGAAATCAACGCGGACGCATGGGCGACCCTGAACAGCGACACGTCGCGCCCCTTCGAAAAGCCCAAGAGCGGGCGTTTCGCGGTCAAGGTCATTAATCACCTTGGCGATGAGGTGATGAAGGTTTTCAAGGTGTGATGGGCCATTCCACTATTGATCAATTTCTTGACGTGCTTAGGGCCGAAGGGCGATCGAGTCCCTCGGGCCAGCATTGGCAGC
>RGVZ01000336.1 GCA_010029825.1 bacterium
CACCATCAGCAGCAGTAACAGTAACAGTCAAAGTATTCTCACCAGAAACAAGATCTGTTCCACCTTGAACATCAACCACAGCATCAGCATCAGTTGGTTCTGCTACTACAGTAACCTCGGTTGTTCCGTAGTCAAGCTCAACAACATCGCCATCAACAACATCACTGCCATTGACAGTAAAGGTAGCCAACGAAGCATCAGTATTAGGAAGAACCACGATGGTAACTGTGTATTCTGCAGTAGATCCATCTTCAGCTGTAACAGTAACAACCACCTGGTTCTCGCCAGCCTTCAACTCTGAGCCACCGACTACAGCGAAAGTAGCGTTTTCATCATTGGTCTCGACAGTAATCTCTACTGACTCAGTTCCGTAGTCAACATTTATTGAGTCACCATCAGCAACATCATTTCCTTCAATCTGGAAGGTCTTCAACGTAGTGTCGTTTCCAGCTGGAACGGTCAATGTAACCGTGTAAGTAGCTGAGGTTGAACCATCAGCAGCTGAAACCACAACTGTCAAGATGTTCTCACCCCTGACCAACCCGGTGGCACCAGTGATCACGTAAGTGGCGTTTACATCTGCAGTTTCAACGGCAACTTCCACTTCAGTTGTGTATGGATCAAGCTCAACAGCATCGCCATCCGCAACGTCTTCACCGTTTACAGTAAAGCTTGAAAGTTCGACGCTGTTGCCTTGGGCAACATTCAAAGTCACAGTGTAAGTCTTCTTGTCACCGTTTTGAGCGGTAACAACAACCGTTAGAGTGTTCTCTCCAGCTAGAAGCTCAGTACCACCGGTGATTGCAACATTTGCATCAGGGTCAGTAGCCTCAGCAGTAACTTCAACTTCTGTTGTGTATGCAGCAAGTTCGACAACGTCTCCGTCAGCTACACTTTCTCCATTTACCTGGAAGGTAGCAAGGCTGGTGTCGCTGTTGAATGCAACATTCAAAGTCACTGTGTAAGTAGCAGTAGTCTCACCGTTCGCGGCAGTAACAGTCACAGTTACAGTGTTTTCACCTGAAACAAGATCCGCTCCACCTTCGATTTCAGCTGTAGCGCCTTCTTCAGTCGGTGTAGCCACAACTTCTACAGAGGTTACTCCGTAGTCAAGGTCGATTGAGTCTCCAGAGTTAACCGCATCACCATTGATAGTGAATGTCGACAATGAAGCATCAGCTAGGTTCGGGTAACGAACTGTTGCTGTGTAGTCCGCCTTGGTTCCGTTTTCTGCAGTTACTGTAACGGTGATTGTGTTAAGACCGAACTTTAGGTTGGAAGCACCAGTAACAGAAACGCTGGCAGCTACATCGTTAGCCTTAGCAACAACAGTTACGAAGTCCTTGGTTCCATCTAGAACGATTGTCACACCGTCTTCGACATCAGTTCCGTTGATAGTGAAAGAAGTCAAAGTTGTGTCGTCAGAGAGAGTTCTAACTACAACGTTGAAGGTGTATGTGGCTTCTGAACCGTTAGCAGCAGTAATGGTTACAGTCACTAAGTTTGGACCTGAGACTAGGTTTGTGTTTCCAGAAACAGTTACAGTCGCATCTGGGTCAGATGCAGTAGCGGTAACAGCAACCGACGTTACACCTGGGTCAACGGTGTAAGTTCCATCGACTTCAATGGTCTCACCGTTAACTGTAATTCCACCAAGATCGTTGTTGTTAGATAGAGGAGCTCTGGTTACAACAAGAACATATTCTTTAGTAGTTATGCCATCAGCAGCGGTAACTGTAATGGTCACATCGTTAGGGCCCTCAACTAAGTTGTCAGCACCTGAAATAACAACTGAAGCGTCAACATCTGAGGTAACAGCTACAACCGCAACCGAAGTTGTTGATGCTGAGACTTCAAAGGCCAGTGGCTGTTCAACATCGAGCGCATATGAGTTTACACTCAACGAAGCAAGACCAGTGTTGTTTGACTTAGCTACATTTACATAGACGTTGTATTGAGCAGTGTCACCGTTTTCAGCAGTAACAACGACCTTAATTGTGTTCGAGCCAGTCTTTAGCCCAGTGTTTCCTAGAACTTCGGAACTAGCCTTCGCATCTTCGGTTACAACAGTTACGTCAACGGCTTCTGTACCAGCTGGAGCTTCGAAAGTTCCGCCTGCGCCAACATCGGTTCCATCAACGGAGATGCTGGTGACATTCACATTGCTAGATAACGGAGCAGCGCGCTTTACGGTAACGCTGTAAGTCTTTACAGTTGCGCCGCTTTCAGAAGTAACCTTTACAGAAATCGTGTTGTCGCCAACTTCAAGCGCGGTTGAGCTGGTGATTTCGATGGTTGCGTTAGCAGAAGCTGCCTGGGCAACAACCACAGCCTGGTCTACTTCGCTTGCTACTTCGATACTGGAGCCATCTACAACCTCAACGCCATTGATGGTGAAGGTTGATAGATCAGCGTTGTTTGACAGAGTCAAAACGTTGATTGTGAAGGTGTAGGCGTTTGAAGCGCAGCCACAGGCAGCAGTGACAGTAATTGTCACAATGTTTTCGCCATCGATTAGCCCGGTGTTGCCTGAAACTTCTACAGTTGCATTGGCATCAGTAGCGATACCAACAACAACCACACTTGTGGTTCCAGGAGCTACGTTCAGAGTGGATCCGGCTTCAACTGTTTGACCACCAGCAATGATTGAACTTAGGCCCGTTTCGCTTGAACCAGCGACGTTTACAGTAACCGTGTAAGTAGCAACATCACCGTTTTCTGCAGTAATAGAAATAATGATTGGGTTTGCGCCGGTGTGTAGACCAGAGTCTCCAGAAACTACTACTGTTGCAGCTTCGCTGTTAGCTTCAGCGACTACGACTACGCTCGTTGTTCCGTATTCCTTAGAAACAGTTCCACTAGCTTCAACAGCAGCATCATCAACGGTGATGCTCTTCAGGCTGTTGTCGGCTGAAGGAGCAGGAACAGTAACAACAACTACATAATCCTTAGAAGTAACACCATCAGCAGCAGTAACAGTAACAGTCACATCATTAGGACCAATCTTCAAACCAGAAGCCAGCAGTCACCGCAGTAACAGCTACCTCAGAAACACCAAAACCAGTGGTGTAAACCAAAGAACTAACAACCTGGGAACCATTGACCAACAACGAAGTCAAATTAGCGTTACTAGCAGCAACAACATTAACCGTGACAGTGTATTTCGCAGCATCACCATTATCAGCAGTAACAGTAACAATCACACTGTTAACACCAGCATGCAAACCAGTATCACCAGAAACAACAACATCAGCACCAGCAGCATTAGCAACAGCATCAACAGTCACCGAAGTAGTACCAGCAGGCTTATCAACAGATCCACCAGCAGCAACATCAACACCATCAATCTTCAAAGACTTCAAAGTATTATCAGCCGAAGAAGAAGGAACAGTAACAACAACTACATAATCCTTAGAAGTAACACCATCAGCAGCAGT
>RGVZ01000337.1 GCA_010029825.1 bacterium
GAGGGTTTGTATGTGCCCATGATCGCTGGACGTGGGCTCGGCCACACGGGTGGAACCCTGGACAAACTCGAGGCCATCCCGGGCATGGAAGTAAGGATTCCGGCCAACAAGATGCGCGCCCAGCTCGAACGTTTGCACGGAGGATTTTTCGGGCAAACCGAGGAAATAGCGCCGCTCGACCGGCGCCTCTACGCGTTGCGTGATGTGACCGCGACCGTTGAGTCCATCCCTCTGATCACGGCCTCGATCCTGTCGAAGAAACTGGCCGAAGGAATCGGCGGGCTGGTCATGGACGTCAAGTTCGGAAGCGGGGCCTTCATGCGCGAAAAGGCTGATGCCGAGTCCTTGGCGAACATGATCGCGATGACAGCGCGCCGGCTCGGAATCGAGATCCGCTGTTGCCTGACGGACATGGGATCGCCCCTCGGGCCGATGGCAGGGAATGCCCTGGAAATCGCCGAGACGATCGACATCTTGAAAAATGAGGGGCCGGAGGACTCGACCAACTTGTCGATCGACCTGGCCGCGCACATGGTCGCCCTGGCCCGTCCAGACTCCGACTTCGATGAGACGGTGAGACGGCTCCGCCACCATCTGTCCAGCGGTCGCGCGTTTGAGGTTTTTGGTGAAGTTGTTGCCGCGCAGGGAGGCGACCGCCGTAAATTGGATGACCGGGATTGGTTCATCAAGGCACCGGTGAGGCATCGTGTCGAGCTGCCCGCGGCGTTCCGTGATGGCGCCGTGATCGAGGCCATTGACGTACGGAAGCTTGGAATTGCCATCCAGCTGATGGGTGGTGGCCGGATGAAGGTGACAGATACCATCAACCCGCTTGTCGGACTTGCTGGTTTGAAACGTGTCGGTCATCATGTTGAGCCTGGTGAAGCCCTCGCGGAGATCCATGCGCAATCCGTATCGGATGTCCAGGCCGTGCATGACCTGGTGGCGGGCGCGTTTGTCCTGGCGCCGCCGGGACAGAGAGTTGAATCCGGGAAATTGATCTGGAAGGTGATCACATGAAGACACGTCCATTGTTTGATGAAAGTGCCATCGCGAAACGCATCAAGGAACTCGGTGAGCAAATCACCCGCGATTACGCGGGAGAGTCGTTGCTTGTCGTGTCGGTTCTCAAGGGGGCTTTCATCTTCACGGCGGATCTTGTGCGTCAGATCAAGGCGCCTGTCGAGATTGATTTCATCGGGCTGGCGAGTTATGAGGGCACGCAATCCACGGGGCACGTCCGCATCACGTCGGACTTGTCCGCGAAGATCGAGGGCAGGAATGTGCTTCTCGTCGAGGATATCGTGGACACCGGAAAGACCCTCGATTTCCTGCGGGACATGTTCAGTTTGCGGAATCCGAAGTCCCTGCGTGTCTGCTCGTTGCTGTCAAAACCAGAGGCTCATCAGATGAGGACTCCGGTGGACTACGTCGGTTTTGAGATCACGCGGGAGTTCGTGATAGGATACGGACTTGACCTGGACCAGCGTTACCGCGAACTTCCCTACATCGCGCAGGTACTTTGAATGGCGTCCAAACTCATGATGCGTCTGATTCCAGTCCTGGCCGCGGCGTCGGTCGCGACGTGCCAGCAAAAAGCGCCCGATACGGGCACCCCGCCGCCGACGGCTTCGGCGCGTCCGCAGATTAACACTTTTGCCACGAGTTCGACCGCCGGTCCGCCGACGTACACCCCGATTCCGACAGCGAACCCGGGCCCAAGCGCGGTCGACATGCAGATGGATATGCTCCGCAAACAGGAAGAGGCCGCGCAAAAGCAAGCCCAAACGGCCGGACTTTTGTCGTTTCTTGGTTGTACCTTGCAGTCTGGCCGGGGAAAAACTGGATTTGACGGGATCCTCGGCTGCGCGGGTCAAGGTCTTCAGACGACATTGGCCGCGTCAATGATGTCCCCCGGCTATAGCAGTTACAGCTTCATGTCCACCGGGTCCATGACGTCCGGCGGATATACCGGCGGTTACATGACATCAGGCGGTTACACGGGTGGTTACACGGGTGGTAACACGGGTGGTTACACGGGTGGTTACACGACATCGGGCGGTTACAGGCCGCCCGGCATCCCCTATGGTACGACGGGCGGCTTTAACACGACGAGCTCTTTTGGCCAGTAGGGGGAGACGAGAAGTGAATATGATGTCCCGTCGAAAGCGGACCATGCCCGCACGCACGATTGTCGTCGCGCTATCATTGTCGTCGTTTGCCTGCAAACCAACGTCCGGCAGCGCAACGAAGAGTTACGACGCGTTCGTGAATCAGCAACGCACGGCACAGGAATGTTGGCTGTCAGAGTCAGCCCTGGCAGGATTGGCGCAGACGAATTCAAGTCTACATCAGGCACTGGCGGCGGAGTGGAGCCGGTCGCGCGAGGAGATCCAATCGCGGCTGACCGGGGACAGTGAGGCGTCGCCGGAGTCGATCGACGCGTTGCGCAGGGTGTGGCTGGCGACGCCATCATCGATTCGCACACTTTTCACGGCACGGGAAAGCGATGCCCTCATTCGCCTGACCAGCCGGGACCATTTTTCCAACTGGTGCGCGCCACCGCAGAAGGGCACTGCAAGTGGCGAGGCCGTTGATTTGCAAGCATGCTGGCGCGTTGAATCCCCGGGCGGTGGTACGTCAGCGCCACGCATTGTCCTCTCGGTGCTGAACGAGCCGGCAGTGATTCATCGCGTCTTCATCCCGGTGATTGTCGCGACCACCATGGAAACGCGATTGCAAGCGACCGGGCAAGCCGTCGCGTCGATGCAGGCGAGCCTTGTCGGCAGCCTCAAGGCCTTGGGCGAGGCTACCGTGGCTGACTTGGACGTATCGGAAAAGGGGCGAGGCTTGTTGCGGGATTTTCAGAAACGATTCGGGGCTGCCGACAAGTCTCAGCTGAGCGCTTCAATTCCGTTCCAGATCCTGGCCCTCGCCGAGTTGCTGGACGCGGCTTACTGTTCGCGGGAAACTTACGACCGGTTCACGGTCTCGAATGACTTGCCGATGCCAAAATCCGTCGCCGCTATCAGTCAACTGGCAGCCTCGGATCCTGCCCAGACGCCGTGGTTCCTCAGGAAATGACCCGAGTCGTCACAGTGGCGCTGGTGCTCAAGAAAGGGTCTTGAGTTCGCTGATCAGTTTGTTGATCTTGTCGAGGCTGTTGCGAATGCGGGCGAGTCGATCGCCGAAGTCATTGGCTTCGGTCTTGACCTTGTCGGAATCGCTGATCCGGCCAGTGAGGTGACTGACGTAAAGCGGCTTGCGTTCGTTACGCGCGAACTCACCCGCGGATTCCTTGCGACGCTTGAAGTCGCGAAGGTCGACGAGGTTCGGGTTGGACGGAATTGAGCCTTGGGTGTTCTTGTCTTCAAAGTTCATTTCTGCTTCCA
>RGVZ01000338.1 GCA_010029825.1 bacterium
AGTTCCGCGCGGGCGCGGGCCTCCAGCCACGGGTCCTGAGCCGTCTGCCAGATCTCGGCGGCAAAGGCTTCGCACAACATGGCCTCGGCCTTTGCGTGCGGGATGCCACGGCTTTGCAAGTAGAACATTTCGTCTGGATTCAGTTGCGCGACGGTTGCCCCGTGGGAACAGCGGACGTCGTCGGCCTCGATCTCAAGTTGTGGTTTGGCATCGACTTCGGCGTCGTTGCTGAGGAGCAGGCTCTTTGACTGCTGGAATGCCGCCGTTTTTTGCGCGTTTTTGCGGACAAAGATCTTGCCCGCGAAGACGGACCGGGAGGTTTCTTTGAGGAGGCTCTTGTAAAGCTGGCGACTTGTCGTATGGGGCACGCGGTGGTCAATGGCCGATTGCGTGTCCAGAACTTGATCGGCGCGGGATGTCGTCAAGCCGTCAAGGACCACATCAGCGCCCTCGCCTGTGATCATGGCCGTGATGTTGTGGCGGCCGATGCGCGCGGAAAGGTTGAGGGCCAATGAGTGATAGGTCGCCCCTGCCGGGACGACGACATTGGTCGCGCCAAAGTGGAACTCGCCCGTCCGGGCCAGAAGGCGGTCGTGACGCAGGCGGCTGTTCTCCGAAAGGTGAACGTCTGTGGTGACGAACTGGCTGATTTGGCCGTCAGATGGACTGATTTTCAGGTAACATTCCGTCAGGCGCGCTGTGGATCCTGCTCCAAGGCTCAAGATGTGCCGCGAGAAACCAGCCGTCGCGCGGCCGGTGCTGACATGAATCATGCGGATCGCCGACTTCAGGTTTTTGCCGGCCGGAATCTGGATCATGACGCCTTCGGAGATCATCGAATCGCCAAGGCTCGCGATGGTCTGTTCTTGCGGGGCGACATGGGCGAGGGGGACCGGCAACTTTGATTTCGCCGCGTCCATGGCCGCAACAAGACCCTGAAGGGTGTTGCTGGCCGGACCGCGCAGGGCTGCGGCCAGATCCTCGATGAGGACCGCGTCGTGAAGGCTGTCGTCAGCATGAGGGCCGGCCCCCGACAATTCATGGGCAAAGACGCCGTCGACAAAAATAAGATTCAGCCCGGCCGTGTCGAGAACTTCGCGCAACTGGTTCACCGATTCGTCGTCAAGGAACTCCCAAGGCGCGGATTCGGGAAGTTTTGCCGTCAGGGCAGACAGGGGGCGCAGGCTCGTAAACTTCCAGGATTCGTGGCGCGTGGTCGGCAAGCCGGCCGCAATGGCGGTTTGCCAGGCGTGGTCGCGCAGGGTCTTGCGTCATTTCACGGCGCTCTTTTGGTTTTCTTTCTCGAATTCCCTCTGGTGTTCCTTCTCGTAGCCTTTGATGATCGCGTCGTAACCGTTTTCTTCAATCTGCAGGGCCAGGGTCTTGTCTCCCGACTTGATGATGCGTCCTTTATAAAGAACATGGACGTGGTCCGGGACGACGTGGTTCAGGATGCGCTGGTAGTGGGTGATCAGGACAACGGCGTTGTTTTTGGTGCGCAGTTTGTTCACGCCTTCCGAAACGATCCTGAGGCTGTCCACGTCGAGGCCTGAGTCCGTTTCGTCAAGGATCGCAAGGCGCGGGGACAGGACCGCCATTTGCAGGATCTCATTGCGCTTTTTCTCGCCACCCGAGAAATCGACGTTCACGGCGCGACTGATGAATGTTTCGCTCATGTCGAGGAATTTCAGTTTCGTCTTCAGGAAGTCGTCAAACTCCAGGGGATCCATTTCGTCCGCGCCCTGGGCCTTGCAGATTTCGTTGAAGGCGGCGCGCAGGAATTCGGCGTTCGAGACGCCGGGAATCTCGACAGGATACTGGTAGGCCAGGAAAACGCCGTTTCTGGCGCGTTCTTCGGGTTCCATTTCAAGCAAGTTTTTCTGGCGGAAATTCACTTCGAGATTCACTTCACCGCCGGTGACTTCGTAGTCGGGGTGTCCAGCCAGGATTTTGCTCAGAGTGCTCTTGCCGGAACCGTTCGGTCCCATGATGGCGTGGACTTCGCCGGCGTTGATTTCAAGATTCAGGCCTTTCAGGATCTCTTTGTCCGAGTCCGCGACTTTGGCCTTCAGGTTTTTGATGGTGAGCATGGTTTAACCTACACTTCCTTCCAGTTTCATCTCGAGGAGGCGCACCGCCTCGACCGAGAATTCGAGGGGCAGTTCCTTGAAGACTTCCTTGCAGAATCCGTTCAGGAGAAGGCTGATCGCGCCTTCTTCGTCGATTCCGCGTGATTTCAAATAAAAGATTTGTTCGGCGCTGATCTTGGAGGTCGTTGCCTCGTGTTCGACAGTCGCCGTCTTGTTCTTCACTTCAATGTAAGGGAACGTGTTGGCGGCGCACTGGTCCCCGACCAGGAGCGAGTCGCACTGCGAGTGGTTCCGCGCGCCGGTGGCGGACGGCATGATCTTGACTTGACCGCGGTAACTGTTGATCGACTCGTCGGCGGAAATTCCTTTTGAGACGATGCGGCTTCTGGTGTTGCGCCCGATGTGGATCATCTTCGTGCCGGTATCGGCCTGCATTTTGTTGTTCGTCAGGGCGACGGAATAGAATTCGCCGACGGAATGATCGCCTTTCAGGATGACGCTCGGGTATTTCCATGTGATGGCCGATCCCGTTTCGACCTGGGTCCACGAAATCTTGGAACGTTCTCCGGCGCAGATGCCGCGTTTGGTCACGAAGTTGTAGATCCCGCCCTTGCCTTCTTTGTCGCCGGCGTACCAGTTCTGGACCGTCGAGTATTTGATTTCGGCGTTTTCAAGGGCGACAAGTTCCACGACGGCGGCGTGCAGCTGGTTTTCATCCCGCATCGGCGCGGTACAGCCTTCGAGATAACTGACGTAACTGCCCTCGTCGGCGACGATGAGGGTCCTCTCAAACTGGCCGGTTTCGGCGGCGTTGATGCGGAAATAAGTCGAGAGCTCGAGAGGGCAGCGCACGCCTTTGGGAATGTAGACGAACGATCCGTCGGTGAATACGGCCGAGTTCAGGGCGGCAAAGTAGTTGTCTTTGTAGGGAACGACCGAGCCCATGTATTTTTTGACGAGTTCCGGATGTTCCTTCAGGGCTTCGGAAATGGAACAGAAGATCACGCCGTGTTCGTTCAGGACATCCTTGTGGGTTGTCCCGACCGAGACGCTGTCGAAAACGGCGTCGACTGCGACTCCTGTCAGGCGCTTTTGTTCCGCCAGGGGAATGCCCAGGCGATTGAAGGTGTCGAGGATTTCCTTGTCGACTTCATCGAGGCTCTTCGGGCCTTCGCCGCGTTTTTTCGGGGCCGAGTAATAGCGCAGATCCTGATAGTCGATTTCGTTGTAGGCGACGTGC
>RGVZ01000339.1 GCA_010029825.1 bacterium
GGGGTCACGGTTCCGATGGATGCGATGAATTCCCGTTCTTTTGCGATCTGTCTGACCTGTTCTTCCCAGTCGAGGCCAAGCTCCCCAAAGTAGTCCTGCAAGGAGGACAGGCCCGCTTTATAGTCTTCCCGGGCCTGCTGTGCCTCGCGGCCGGCGTCCACCGTCAGCGACTTGGGAGTCTGCCATGTTACCTTTGCGTAGTCTTCGACGGCCGGCAGATCGCCGTTGGCAATCGCTCCGCCGATGAAATAACGCCACGCCCGATTGCAGAATCTGTCGATCAGCAGTCGCTGGCGCTGTTCAAAACGGCGCTGCGCTTTTGCCACGATGAATCGCATTCCTGCGCCGCCAACGCTGGCCGGGTCATAAACAAATTCAACCGGAAGGCCGAGCCCCATCGCCACGTCACGGATCAGGAATTTTGCGAACGGTTCAAAGCCGGCATGCGGCCGGTTCGGCCCGACCATCTCAATCTTTTCTCCAGGGGCCAGCCGGGGGATCGTGGCCGAGCTTGTAATTTCTTCGCGGGCGATTGTCGCTTCACCCGAGTCCTGAGCCTGCACGGTTCCAAAGAATCCGCCCTGCCCAGCCAGCTCGTCGCCTTGATCGGTAGTGATGACAGCGGCGATCGATCCCTGAAGTTTCAGTGCGTCTTTTTCAAATTCACCCAGCATCTTTAGATCTCGAACGTGATTGAGCGCACGGGCCAGCGAGGATCCTCCGCGGATCTGGTCAGGCCGTTCCAATTCCATGAGATGAATGACGGTATCTGCACCGAGCTTTCGGTAGAGTTCGCCGGTCTGAATCAGGTAGGCAGTGGGTTCGCCGAGCTTTCCAAGGAACACGCCGTCCGCTGTTCCGTAGTCGTCGCCTTCGCATACCCGGTGACCTTCCACGATTTGCAGTTTCCCCTTCTCAGTCATGACGACGAACACGTCGCCGTCCACGTCGATCGATCGTGAGAGTGTCAGAAGCATGTCCGTCCAGGTCATCCGGCCGGTGACCTCCGGGGATGGCGCGACCATGTCCCGCCAGTATTCCTCGCAGAGTCTGCCGAATTCCTGATCGGTTCCGCGATATTGTGGGCGCAGTCCGGGCCCGATTGAATAGGTGGCGATTGAATCCACCGCCCCTTTGATAAGACCGACGTTGCGGTACATGTGCCGCGCAAGTTTGAGAAGTTCCGTCCGGGTCGCTTCGTTAAGGTCGAGGCGTGAATCGCGGGCGTGCGCTCCGTAAATGACCGGGCGTTTACGTGAAAAGCCTGCGCCCTCGTAAGGTTGAAACGTGCTGATGCCAGCGCCGAATCCTGCGCCGAACGCTTTGATCCCTGCACCCATCCGAGCCACGAGTGAAACTTTTTTCGACATAATCAACTGTCCAGAATGTAAGAAAACGAGGCGCTGGTGCGTGTGACCTGAACGCCGTTTAGGTAATCAATGGCAGCCTGAAACAGTTCGACGCGTTCGGTGGGTTTCATGTCGATTTGAAAACTGGCGGATTGCCCGCCCGCCGACGTTCCCACCAAAGCACGCCCGGAAGCTGCGCCGGTCATGGCCGAGTTTCTGTCGGCTGCCAGATTGGTCAGCGCTGTCGCTGTAACCCCGGAGGCTTGTGCCAGGTAGTTGGTAGCGACGGCGCGGGTAAGTCTGCGAGAAGCGGCCATCACTCGCCCGTGGGTGTCAACGATTCCTCATCGAGAGCGGCCGTCGGCCTGATGATTTTCCCAAACACGGCAAAGCCAGCCAGATATGTCTCGCAGTCATACAAATGATCCTGACGGCTTTTGATTCGCACCCATTCGTAAAGATCCTTGCCGGTCTTTCGATTGATACGGTGGATCTTTTTGTGGGAGCTCATGTGTTCCTTGTATTG
Organism: bacterium; assembly: GCA_010029825.1. Classification (GTDB taxonomy): domain Bacteria; phylum Bdellovibrionota_B; class Oligoflexia; order Oligoflexales; family RGVZ01; genus RGVZ01. The sequence goes on from RGVZ01000339.1 coordinate 1,876, forward strand.
TGGTGAAACGTCGTGCGCCACTTCCCACAGCGGCCCCTGCCCGCGGCGTAGCCATGCCAGCAAATCCTGACAGGCCGGGGAGCTGAGCAGGATCAGCATGCATCCCGCGTCGGTGGGCTGCGTTGCGCTATGCACGGACTTCATCCGACCGCGTGGCGTTTCTATCCAGTAGAACGGACGCTCCTCACCTTTCAACGCCGTGAACTTGTAGCGGGCGGCGATCCGGTATGTATCTTGAGCCTCAAATCCTGAGTCAATGCAGACGTGCTTCGGATCCACGCCGAGCTCGTGAAGTGTTTGCGCCACGTCCTCGATCGTTCGGCGTCGCCCTTCCTCAATCAGTCGGCTCGATCCGTCCCGGGCAAACGCACGCACGACAAACCAGTACTCATCGATCTGTCTATCTATGGCCGCAAGTTTTATATGTTCCGTTTCCCATGATTGCCTTTTTGCAAAGGCACCCGCGGGAATGTTCACAGTCTTGTCGTCGTCGAACTGATCTTCCCAGGGTAAGGCGCTCCACCCGTTTACGAACCCCTGCAATCCGTGCAGATAATGTTTTTCGGTCAGGAACTTTTTGGCGCAGTCGGCAATCGTGACGCTCAGTGAATAGTACGACGGCAGCCGGAAGCTACGCCGGCCCGGCTCGGCGTTTGGATTGTTGGCCACCCACTTCCCCTGATCGATTGCCTTGCGCCGTTCGCTTTCCGTCCACGGATGGTCGCATTTTGTGCAGTGATACCGAGCCGTCTCTCCCACCTTTTTCATGTCCCACTTTCCGTTTGCGTCCCGAGCTGCGTCGTCCCATCGCACCTGGCCGAATTCCATCGCCTGCGCTTCGTTGCAGGCCGGGCATGGCACGTGATAGGTCTCCTGAGATCCGGCCAGATAGTTCGTCCAAATATCGCCGGTGCTCCGGGAACGCCTTGGTGCGTTCTAGGCATAGCGACATGGCGGAAGTTTCCTTGTCGGTCGGCGGTGCAAACTTGTCCAGCTCGTCGAGGACGGCGATGCAGACAGGACGGCTTGAGATGTTGGCCGGACTGTTCGATCCGGTCAGCGTCAGCGTGCAGTTCAGGAACTGCATTTCCAAATTTGCAAAATCGTCGCTGTCGTAAGGAAACAGCGCTTTGACCGGCTTGCATTTTTCAAAGATCGGCACCAGTCGCGTCTTGGAATATGACCGCGCCAGATCCGCGTTTGGCATGACCAGCAGTGACGGCGCTGGATCGTTGGCGATCCGATAGGCCAGCCATACCGCAAGCGTTAGCGTCTTCCCTGTCTGACTTCCCCAGCACAGGCAGACGGTGTGAACGCCCGGATCCGCTAGCGCCTCTAGTACGCCGCGAACGTAGGGAGAGTTTGCCGTGGAGTAAAGCCCGGGCCGAGCTGTGATCCGGCTGTCCAGTTGGATGTTCCGTTCCGCCCACTCAATCACGGACGGCGGCTTCTCA
>RGVZ01000340.1 GCA_010029825.1 bacterium
GAAGTGGGCGCTGTCGGCGGGCTGGACGGGCTGCTCCCACCACTCGTTCGGCAGCGTGACGGTGCCACAATTGCCTGCCATGCCCTTGGGCGTCAACAGGAGCCGCTGGTCGTCCCGCTTCGTCTGGAGCGGAGCCACCGCGTCGTAGCCCGAGATCAGGGCTGCGGAGACGAGCCGCGACACGCAGTCCGGTTCGTACACGGAATCGTAGTCCATCGTGATGATGAACTGATTTCCAGTCTCTTCGCGGCACTGCTCCGAGAGCAGACGGTAAATCGTCTGATCCCAGAAGGCCCCCGTACCCTTGGTGATCGGGATGCCAAACTGAGAGAACGCCTGCACTGAACAGTAGAAGTTATCCATGAAGCCCAACCGTGGCGCGCTGATCACGCCAACGATCTTGACTTCATGCTCTACGTTGCCAACAACAACTCGCATCCCAAGCCTCTGTGTGTAAAGAGAGACGGCTTGGGCATCCTTGCCCGACTAAAACCCTCCGTGGTCGAAGCCGTCCTTGGCCCCGCCTGAGATTTGTCTCAGCCGCTGACGTAGTTGCTGACGCCGGCGCTGGTAGCGTCGTAGGGCTCGTCCTCGACCTTGCCGAGGCGGGCCACCGAAGCGACCGTGGCGGGCTTGGCAGGGTTGCCAACGACCGTCAGGTAACGCTTCTTGCCCCGCATGTCCACGTTCAGCCGGCAGACGTGATTGCCGGTCGTCCGTCCGGCGACCGGAGTCACCGTCAGGCCGGGAACGTCCTGCTGGCCCGAGCCGCTGGTGTCGCTGTGCTGCACCTTGAGGCTCGTCGCGTACGCCGACGAGGTCGCCGTAAACGTCGAGTAGCAGACGTCGACGGAGACGTAGTCAGCGCCGTAGGTGTCGATCTCATGGCTGAACGAGCCGCCGTCCACTGCGACGCTGGCGATCTTGACAACCGTCTTGGTGGCTTCGAGATGATTCACTGTTGAGATTCTCCAGTCAGGGGTTCAGGGGATGGGTTTTGTTACTGTGTCCGCACAACTCAGGTGGCAGCAGTCCGAAGAGCCACGATCGGCCCGGCCTTGACAGAGTCGCCGCAGTCGTGCGTAACGCAATCGAACCTCGTCGTGGCGACCATCAAAGTAGCGTCCTGTTCCAGGTAGCGGTCTTCGCTGGTCTTGATCGTCACGCCACGCCGAGTCGCGTAGATGCTCGACAGCGACAGGTCGCCGTAGAGCAACTTGACCACGCTGGGGTCGGCGTCGACCTTGCTCGACATGGTGTGAACGAAGACCACCGGCGAACCGAGCAGACGCAGTTCGGTCGGAGCCGCGAGGGTCGCAGCGGTGTTGCCACCGGAGAGGCCCACGTTGTTCACCAGACCGAGCCGCTGAACGCTCGCGGCGAACACGGCGGGATTCACGAACCATCGAGCATTGGCCCTCGCGTACAGCGGCAGCCGGCCCGCAGCGGCGATGAGGTCATCGACGTCGAGGGTCAGGGCCGAAGTGTTGCCCGTGGCGGCCGTCACGATGCTGGCGTTGTGGGTGCCGTCGGCAATCTTCGTGCAGACACCGATCATTCCGCCGTGATCGCCAATCCCCGTGCCAACAAACCCGACGGCGTCGACGAGTTCCGCGATGCTGCGGCTCACCTCGCCTGTCAGATAATCGGCAAGCCCAATGACAGAGTCTTCGAGCAACTCCGAAGAAATCCGATTGGCACAGGCCGCCTTCTTGCAGACCAACTGCACCCGATCCCAGGCCGCGTCGCTTTCTCCCACCTGAGTATTTTCCCCGACAAAATAGGCCTGGAGGCCGCCAACCCGCCGAGGAATGATGAGGGTGTCCGACTTCATCTGGATGTTGCGGGCGTTGGCAGGAAAGGCACCGTACTGCTCGACCAGGACGATGATCTCGTTGAGAATCTCATCCTGCAAAAAGATGCCGCCCTTCGAGTTCACGCCCTCGACCTGAGCGCGAGCCTCGATGCCGTGGTCGGCACACCAGCGGGCCGCGTTCTTGTCGCCGAGCAGCGTGGCCCGGTAATACTGACCGGCACGGTAGGCCCGCTCTTCGGCGTTCGGCCCACGGAAGTTCTTCAGCCGGCCAGCGCCGGGAAGGTTGTGGTAGATCGACACGGATCGGGTCTCCTTGGCAGAGGGACGGAAGCCCGCATCACCAGCGGGGGTGGACTTGTCGAGAACGGCCCGAAGTTCGAGTTCCTTCGCGGCGACGCCCTCGTAAAACTTGATCTTGTCGCGGAGTTTCTCGGCGCGAGAGCAGAGGCAACGGAGTTTCTTCTCCTTGTCCTCGTCGGAAACCTCAGCGTCCTCAACCTCCTCGTCCTCGCCGACGGGGGACATCCGCTTCTTGGCCGAGGCCTCCTCGACCTCCTCCTCGTCCTCGTCGTCGCCGGCCGGGTAGTCCCCGCGAGCCTCTTCCTTCTCGTCCTCGGGCATCATCTCGCCGCTGCCCCTCTCGGCAACCATCTCCTCGTCCTGCATGGCGCCCATCTCGGCCAACACGGCGGGGAGTTCGTCGAGCAGAGACTTGACCTTGGAGTTGGCTTCCATGTTGATTCGCATTCCTTGCTGCGGGTGTGTTGGACGAGCCGCGTGTGCGACTGACAGACTTCACCTTTTCCAGGCGGGGCGACGGCTCGCCTCCACGACCGATCGGCAGAGACGACTGACCGCCCCTGGGCTCCGCAGCAGTTGCACCGCAAATAGCGAACCTGTTGAGGCCCCACCTTCTTGGAGGTGCGAGTGGTGAGCCTTCCCGTGACGCACGATGAACACCGATCGCCGGCCTGGGCCATGCTGGCTACGTTCTCCTGGGCTTGGGGAGGTTTCCGAGCAGGACTTCCCCGGCCTTCTGGGCCACCTTGGTCTTCTCGATCTCGATCCCAGTCGCCGCCTCGATGGCGGTTCCGGCGATCGCCGGCAACGTCGGAACAACGAACGCGGCGACCAGGGCTCCAGCGGCGTCCACGGCGAGCGTAGCGCCGGCCTTGACGAGCCTCGACAGCGTCGAGGTCGGCACGGCGTTGACCACAATCTCGACGCTCTTGGGCGAGTTTTCCTCGGCGATTCGCTTGATTTTGTCGATCTCTCGCCGAGTCATGTCGCCCTTGCCCTTGGCGGGGCTGATCGTGACCTTCGACTTGGTCATCCGGACGCTGAAAGACTTGGAGCCGTCCTCGTCCTTGATCTGAATGGTCACGGCGTTCTTGCCGTCGGCCTCGGCGACGGACTTCGGGCTGCCGCCGAGTCCCTTGACGAGCGACGCGACCTTCTCGTCGCTACTGCCGATCTCCTTGATCGCCTTGCCGGC